>JBHHYG010000008.1:0-32059 GCA_046757445.1 Acidobacteriota bacterium | reverse complement strand
AACCGGCGCGCGCCTTGTCCTGCAGCCCTTGCGCCCGCTCGCTTCACGACCCGTTGAGAAATGCGGGCTAGGACAGTTTCCGCAAGCGTTCTCGATAGCGTGTGTACAGGAGCGAGACGGCGAGCAGCAAGAGGCCGAGAACGATGAACGACAGGATCCGGAAGGGGGCCTCGAGCTCGCTGAGGTCGTGGGCGAAGACCTTGAGGATGCAAAGCGACAGCACGGCCAGACCGGAGGTGCGCAGCACACGTTCGCGCAGCGGGAACCCGACCAGCAACAGCGCGACGCCCTGCAGACCCCACGCCACCGTGAGCAGGTGGCCGGAGACATGGTAAGAGAGCAGCAGGGCGAGCAGCATGCTGCCGAGGGCGGAAAAGGCGGCCGGCGCGAAACGATCGAGGCGACCAGCCTCCAGGCGTCGCCGGGTCAGGTACTGGGCCATGTAGAACGAGGCGACGACGATGATGGCGACCGTGGGGCCCGAGGCAGCCTCGTCGGCAATCCCCACCGCTTCCAGGTTGACCAGCCAGGTGCGGAAAAAGGTCAACAGCGCCAGCGGGTAGCTCTGCCACCACAGCTGCCTCCTTCCCAGTAACGCCCCAACGCCGAGTATCCCGAGCCCCAGCGCCGCCCAGCCAACGGCGACGAACTGCGCTGTTACGGCGTAACCGACGAACGCCGTGGCCAGTACGGTTCCCATGACTGCCGAGACGTTTCGCCCGGCAACCAGTTCTACCTCCAGTAGCAGGTCCCTCGCCGACCTCTCTGCACCGGCAGCCGCAGCGTCAGTGAATGGGCGGGCCAGAAGGGCGAAGCGCACGGCGCCTCCGTAGGCGATCAACAGCGACGGCGCCAGCGTCATCCAGGGGCGTGTCGGCCCGGGACCGAGGCCGGCGACGTCGGACACCAGCAAGGAGACGAAGCCGAGCAGGGCGACACCATATCCCTGGTAACGGAGATCCTTGTCGGCCCAGCCGATACCCAGCTCGAGCAGCAACCACGCCATCGCCAGCCAGGCGATCTCCACAACCGAGCTCGGAAGCTCCTTGCCCAAGATCATGGCAACGATGGCCGAGGCGGCAAAGGTATAGGAACGCTCGAAGGACAGAAGCCGCGCCCCGCGACCGGAGGGACCCTCGGCCTGGCGGCGAGCGACGGAGTGCAGTAGCGCGCGATCGAGGTAGAAAACAGCAGCGGTACATATGGCGATGGGCGTTGCCGCAGCCAGCTCCAGGCCGAAGACGCTGATATGGCCAGCGGCCCAAAGATCGACGCCGACCAGCTTGACCAGCGGCAGCAGGAAAACGGCAGCGCCGAGGCCGCGAAGGTACCGCTGGCCCAGGAACAGGCCCCCGAGAAACAACATCTCGCCCTCGATCAACAGCGCCAGGTTGACCCGGAGGCCCGCATAGCTCTGCAGAACGGCGAGCATCGTCATCGCCACGGCGACGCTGATCGCCCCCTCGTAGCCACCGTCAAGGGCCCGCTCCCCCGCAGACATCTGCTCGGGGAAGCTGGAGGGCGGACGGATCCTGGCGCGCGACGCCGTGCTGACAAGAAAGAGCACCGCGGCGAGGGTCAAGAACCAGCTCATCATCACCTCGGGGAAGATCGACCACTGCAACATCGAGGCGCCGATGAAGGCGGCGGCGTTGAGCGGCGAGAGCGTCCTCGCCGCGTTCGTGGCCGTCGTTTTCGCTTCCGCCCTCGAGCCTGCGAGCCGCAACAGATCGAAGGTCTCGAAGATCACCCAGTAGACGAGCAGGAATGCCTGGCCGCGGAGGAAATCGAGAGCCAAGGATCCGGTAGTCGGCGGTGCGGCGCCGGAAAAGAGGTAGGCGCCGTAGGTCGCCGGCACGCCGACAGCGGCCATGCCGGTCCAGCGAAAACGGTGAGCGACATAGGTCATCGCCACTGCCAGGGGCACCGACGCGAAGATCGCGAAGGTCGATAGTGGCGTGATCGCCAGCGTCGCGAACCCCACGAGAAAGGCCGTGCCGGTGACCGCCTGCGAGCGGTAGCGGAGTGAATGCAGGATCATGCCGAGGGCCACACCCATCAGCAGCAGCGCCCCTGCCAGCGGCCCCTCGATGACTTTGGCCGCCTCCAGCCCGTGCATGGCATAGGTGGTGAAGTAGAGGGCCGCCCAACCGCCGCCGATCAGCCCACGTGCGAAGGTTCGATAGACCGGCCGCCGCTCCAGCAACACACCGCCTGCCAGCATCGCCGTGCTCACCGCCAAGCTGACGGCAACTCGCCCGGCCGGTCCCAGGTAGCGGAACGAGTAACCCAACCCGAGCGCCAGGCCGATGACGGTGATCAGCACCCCTAACCGGTTGAGCCAGCTGCCGCCGATCAGAGCCTCGAGCTCGCCGCCGCGGGCCTGGGCGCGCAGCCGCTCGAGCCAATCACCTCCAGCGGCGGGCCGTCTCCCGGCGGAGGGAGGATAGCCCCCGGCACTTTCCCTGGCCCCGCCCCGCAGGCCCTGCTCGGTGGTGCTGTCGGGAGCCTCGCGGGGCATCACGGGCGCTGCGGTTGGCGGGATCAGAGCGCCGGCCGGTGTCACCGCCTCCCCACCGGCTTGGGCTTCCGGGGAAACCTTCGTCGCCAGACGCCCGACTCGCTGCTCGAGGGCCTGCAGATCGTCGCTGCGCTCTTGCCCCCGCGCAATCAGCCACTTCACCTGCTGCTCGAGGTAGCGCACCCGCAGCAGAAGCCACACCCCAATCGGCACGCCCACCACGATCAGCAACAGTGTGAACATGATCGCCTTCCTCCTGAGGCTGCTTTTCTATCGGGCTCTCAGTTCCGCCCTGTAAACCCAGTTGATCAGAAAAAGAGCGCCCACGAGAAACAGTGGTCCGGATATTGTCAAATAAGCGAGCCAAGGGAATCGTCCCCAGCTCCAGACCAAATAGAACAAAGCCAAAGCGACGAACAGTATCGTCCCAACCCATTCCCAACGCCATGCGATGACTAATACGATGACGACAATGTATGTTGGAACTAGATGGATTAGCAGAGCAAGTATTGTGCCCCAAAAGCCAGAACCTTCACCGAAAACGTCGAAGGCAAACATACTCAAAAACATCGCAAAAAGAATGCACAGAGCCCTCGGAGCCCAGAAGAGAACTCGCTTTATGCTCATATTCGACAGTGCGGACATGATTGCCCTTCTCCTCCCCCACGCCTTCGGCATCGTTGCCTGAGAACCCGCCGGAGTCCTCGGCTCCTACAAGGTTATAAAGGAAAACTGGAAAAAGGTTACGAACGACCCGTTATTTCTCATCACCGTCCTGCTGCCGGCGCGCACAGGGTTGCGCCCGTGACGTTGCGCTGGCTCGGGCTCGTCGGTACGGTTTCTTGGTGTCGCCGTCGCCCTTGCTGCTACACTGGCGCGGCGTGGGCGGCGCATCGAAGGCGGAAACCTGCGATTTGGTGAACCGGTGTCGTCAGCGGAGGAAAGCCATCTGCCAGCGGGCGGTTTCGAGACCACCCGCTGGACATTGGTGCTCAAGGCCGGCGACCTGCGCAAGCCGGAATCCCACCAAGCGCTGGCCACCCTCTGTCAGATCTACTGGTATCCCCTCTACGCTTGCGTCCGGCGCATGGGGTACGAGCGTGAATCGGCCGAGGACCTGACGCAGGGATTTTTCACCCAGCTGCTCGAGAAGAACTACCTCCAGGCAGCGGACCCCCATCGCGGCAGGTTCCGGACCTTTCTGTTGACCTCGCTCAAGCACTTCGTGGCCAACGAGTGGCATCGGCAGCAGGCGGCGAAGCGCGGTGGTGGCAGTGCCCTCTTTCCGCTGGAGCTCGATGATGCGGAGGCCCGTTTTGGTCGAGAAGCCCCCCTTCCGACAACCCCCGAGGAGATCTTCGACAGGCGCTGGGCGCTAACCCAGCTGGCCCGAGCCATGGATCGCCTCGAAGAGGAGATGAGCGACGCGGGCCGGAGGGATCGTTTCGAGCGGTTACGCTGCTTCCTCGCTAGCGAACGGCCCGCCCCATCCTATAAAGAGATAGCGACGGAGCTAGAAATGAGCGTGGGGGCCGTCAAGGCGGCGGTTCACCGCATGCGCAAACGCTTCGGGGACCTGCTGCGGGCGGAGGTTGCCCAGACAGTCGGCAGCGCCGAGGAAGTCGACGCCGAGCTGCGGTATCTGTTGTCGGTGATCGGAGAGTAACTAGTGCTCCTGTTCATGAGTACGTTAACGTTTGATCAGGCGCACTAGTGGATTCGAGCAGCGAAGGGCCCCTCACCTGTCCCACCTGTGGCGGCGAGCTGTCAGCTGAGGACCGGCTGGCCGGTCTGTGCCCGCGTTGCTTGCTGGGGCTCGGCATCTCCGCCGAGACATCGGCTCCGACGGCGGCTCTCGAGACGAAGGAGTCGGCGACTCTGGTAGTGGCGGCGCGCGACAAAGGCAGGCGGAGGGCGGCGCTTCTCCCGGGCAGCTCGCCTCGAATGGTCACCGAGATCGCTGCGCTGCTGCGCTCCCGCTTGCGGGTCGTCGCCCTCATCGTGCTCTGTGGTGTCGGGCTGTTTCTCCTGCGGGACTTGATCTTTCAGCAGCAGTGGTACGGTGTTTGGGTGCGGGTTGGGGTACTGGTGGCTTACGCTGCGGCGGCAACGCTCCTCTACAGCCGTCGATCGCTGACCCTGTGGCAGCTGCGCGGCATGGAGGTGGCCTTGCTGTGGCTGCTTGCCGGCTGGCTTGCCGTCGATCGCTCTCACTATACCCACGTAGCGGCAATCCAATCGGACGCGACGGCGCTCCTCTACGCTATCGACTTCTGCGTCCTCGCCTTCTTCACCTTCGTCACCGCCTACGGCATGTTCATCCCCAACACCGGCCGACGCGCCCTGGCGATGAGCGCGGCGCTGGCCAGCATGCCGGCGGCAATCCTGGCCGCCCTGGCGGTCAGCTATCCGGACGACTGGCGGTTCATTCGTCAAACCATGAGCGGCGTGCATTTCACCAGCATGGCTCTCATGCTGGTGATCGGGGCGGCGATCGCCGTCGCCGGCAGCCACCGGATCCACTCTCTGCAGCAACAAGCCTTCGAAGCAAGACAGCTGGGTCAGTACCGACTCATCGAGAAGATCGGCTCCGGTGGCATGGGCGAGGTCTGGAAGGCGGAGCATCGCCTGCTCGTGCGGCCGGCCGCCGTCAAGCTCATCAAGCCCGAGATGGTCGGTGCGAGTAACCGGCAACGGGCTGAGGCGATGCTGCATTCCTTCGAGCGCGAAGCGCAGGCGACCGCTTCGCTGCGGTCGGTACACACCGTAGAGCTCTACGACTTCGGCGTCGCCGAAGGCTCTGTCTTCTACTACGTCATGGAGCTGCTGGACGGACTGGATCTTGAGCGCTTGGTGCGACGACACGGGCCGTTGCAGCCCGAGCGCGCTGCCCATCTGTTTCTGCAGATCTGCGATTCGCTGGCCGACGCCCACGATCAGGGTCTCATCCATCGCGACATCAAGCCCGCCAACATCTACGCCTGCCACATGGGCTGCTCGTACGACTTCGTGAAAGTGCTCGATTTTGGCCTGGTGAAGGCGGGAGGCGACGACATCGGTGCAGGGAGAGGAGGTAGCATTGACGCTCGTCGGCAGCGGCTTGCGGGAACTCCAGGATACATGGCCCCGGAAGTGCTCCGGGGCGTCGGCCAGATCGATCGGCGCGTCGACATCTACGCCCTCGGTTGCGTCGGCTACTGGTTGCTGAGCGGGGAACAGGTGTTCGTCGGCGACACCATGGAACAAATCGTTGCGCAGCACCTGGGAGCTTCACCGGTGCCGCCTTCTCAGCGGCTCGGGCGGGAGATCCCGGAGCCGTTCGAGAGCCTGGTGCTGGCCTGCCTCGAGAAGGACCCCGGCGCCCGTCCACAAGGTGCGGAACAGGCAGCGTCAATGCTGTCGCGCTGCGATCTTGCCGCCCGCTGGTCACAGGAGAAAGCGCGCGCTTGGTGGCGGGAGCACGGGCCCACACCCGGTGGCTTGCAACTCATCCGCCGATGAGACAATGTTTCCCCAGTCGTTCGGGGTGGTCCGAGTGCCCTCGGACCTGAGAACAGACCCGTCGAACCTGACCCGGATCGTGCCGGCGTAGGGAAACGACGCGTCCAAGCCATCCCGCGAGGAACTGATTCTTCGCACTTCCTGCCCCGAACGCCGGCAGGAGTGCAATGAAGAGCCCATCTACCGCCGGCGAGGCGGCGCGCGCCATGCATCCGTGGGCTTCTGCGCCCCCTCGCCACGAATCGTGGTGAGATATGCGGGCTAGCGCCGATCTCGGAGGCTGGCCCCACCGAACCCACCGCCGGTGACACGGCCGCCAGGCAAACCATAGCGTCGTCCGGCATCGTCCAAGGCCACCCGAGCGCTGCCGGCAAGCCGGCGGCAGGAGGCGTGGAGTCATGATCAGCGTCCGCATCAATGGCCAGAGCCAACAGCTCGAGGAACCGATCGAGCTTCCGGCGCTGGTGACCCAATACGCGGGTACCGAAGATCGCGAGGGAATCGCGGTGGGGATCAATCGCAACGTCATCCCACGCGATGAGTGGGATGCAGTCCGAATTCAAGATGGTGACGAGATCGAGATCATCGCCCCCTTTGCGGGTGGTTAGTGCTTTCAAAGACCCGGTACCTCGCGCTCCCGACCGCGGAAACGGTGGGTTTGCGGATGGGTCTTGCGGGGCGGGATCAAGGAACCAGGAGGAGGCTGAGATGACGGAAGATAGGTGGTCGATTGGCGAGGTAACGTTGACCTCTCGCCTGATTCTGGGAACGGCACACTACCCCAGCAGCCAAGTGCTGATGGACTCACTGGCAGCCACGCGTACAGAGATGGCCACGGTGGCCCTGCGACGTGTCGACCCACGGGCGAAGAACGGCGGGGAAAACCTCTACCAGTTGCTCAAGAAGGCGGGCATTCGCATCCTGCCCAACACCGCCGGCTGCTACACCGCCGAGGATGCTGTGGCCACAGCCGAGCTGGCACGCGAAGCTCTCGGTAGCTCGATGATCAAGCTCGAGGTGATCGCCGACAAGGACACCCTGCTGCCCGATACCGAGCAGCTTCTTGTTGCCGCCGAGCGTCTGGTCATGGACGGCTTCACCGTGCTGCCCTACACCAACGACGATCCGGTGGTGGCCCGCAAGCTGGAGCAGATCGGCTGCACCGCCGTCATGCCGCTGGCGGCGCCCATCGGCTCCGGCCTGGGTGTGCGCAACCCCCATAACCTGCTGCTGCTGAAGCAAGGCGTGTCGGTGCCGGTGATCGTCGATGCCGGCGTCGGCACCGCCTCCGACGTGTCGATCGTCTTCGAGCTCGGCTGTGACGCGGTGTTGCTCAACTCCGCGGTGGCCCGCGCGGGTGATCCGGTGCGCATGGCCAAGGCGGTGCATCACGCCGCCGTCGCCGGTCGCCAAGCGTTTCTGGCCAAGCGCATGCCGCGCAAGTTCCACGCCGAGGCCACCAGCTCGTTCGTAGGCGTACCCTGGCAGTGATCGGCTGACGCAGGCCGCTGCTCATCCGTATCTGTCTGCTGCTGGGCGAGATCGTACAGGTATAGCCTACACCTTCCAGCTGAACTTGGTAGCTCGATCCTGACGCCATGCTTCTTGCAACCACTACTCGTCTGCCTCTTGATCAACTGGGGCCTCCGCATCCGAGGTTGTACCTGGTGGCCGACCGTGAGTTCCTCGGTAGCGACCGCAGCTGGCTCGCCGCCCTGGAACGGGTCGCGACCGCGGCAGAGGGTCGGCCGCGGCTGGCGATTCAGCTTCGGGTCAAGGAGCTGCGCGGGCCGGGCCGCACCCGGCTCCTGCGACAGGGATTGGAAGCCGCCTGCGGCGCCGGCGTGCCCGTGCTGCTCAACGGCAGCTTGCCGGAGGCGCTCGATCTCGGCTTCGATGGCGTACATTGGCCGGAAGCCGATGTGCCGGCATCGCCGCCGTCGCCGACTCCCGTCTCCTTCTGGCGCGTGGCCGCGGCCCACTCGCTCGAGGCGGTACACAGGGCACACACCGCCGGTGCCCACCTCGCGGTCTTCGGCCCGGTCTACGATCCGGGCTCGAAGCCCGGCCGCGGCGTCGGCCTGGGAGCGCTGGAGAGAATCGCCGAGCGGTCGCCCCTGCCGATCCTCGCCATCGGTGGCATCAGGGCGGAACGGGTCGGAGATTGCCTGGCTGCCGGCAGTGCCGGAGTGGCGGTGGTCAGCGCCGTCTTCGCCGCCGCCCGACCGGCAGCGGCGATCGATGCCCTTGTTGCAGCCTTTCCGGCCTAATAGTTTCAAGCTGGAATCACGTATAGTTACAGTTTCTTGAGCCGGAGAATTTTCGCCTGGTTAGAAAGATTCACCCATGAGATTGCGGACGGGAAAACTGAATCTGAAGAGGTGCCTGGTTCCCGAAGGGCATTTCTTGATGGGCGCGGAGGTAGGAGAATTCGACGAGTCGCCAGTGCACCGCGTTTACGTATCTGCCTTCGAGATGGCGCAGACTCCGGTCAGCAACCGTGATTACGCCCACTTCCTGAAGAACACCAAGGGGGATGCTCCTGAGTGGTGGGAGCAGCACGATTTTTCCGATCCCGACCAGCCAGTCGTCGGGGTCAACTGGTATGAGGCCATGAAGTTCTGCGAATGGCTCTCCAAGAAGAGTGGCCTGAATATCCGCTTGCCCACCGAGGCGGAATTCGAGAAGGCATCGCGAGGAGGAATGCAGGAGATGGAATACCCCTGGGGCGATACCCTGGCCGCCAGCGGCTACAAGACGGCTCGCGGTCCCCTCGTAAGGCCCTATCCCTCAGGACGCAATCCCGCTAACGCTTACGGCTTACACGATATGGTCAGCAACGTTCACCAGTGGTGCTTGGACGGCTACGATCCCAACTACTACGCCGATTCACCGGAGCGGAATCCACTGGGTTCAGATAGTGCTGACAGACGCTCGGCACGAGGCGCGAGCTGGAAACAGGAGAACCTCATCAACAGGTGTGCCGCCAGGGCCAGCCTGTCACCTTATTTCCGCGTCAATGACTTTGGCTTCCGCTGGGTGAGCGCCTACAAGATCGACGACGCCCAGGGCTAGCCCGCATTAGCGACTTCGATCTCCAGCTCGGCACCGAAGAGCATCGTTCGATCATTGTCGCGGGCTGCCCAGCGGAGAAGAGTGCCGACGTCTGCGACCACCCTACGGTTGAAGGACTCGTGTCCGTTGGTGATCACCTTGATCGGCTGTGAGAAGTCGAACTGGCGCGGTGACAGAAGCAGGCTGTAGCGGCGCACGCCGCGCGTTTGCACCTCGATGAGGTTTCCCCGCGCCCGCAGCTCGACTCGACCCGACGGAAACGGGTGCGGAAAGGCGACACGGCGGACCGGCTCGGGCCGCGGGGGCAACTGAATAAGGATGGATCTTCGTGAGCCTTGGCGCAGGATGGTGAGGGGAACGGAGCTGCCGTAGCTGAACTGGCGAAGGGCCTGCCGCAGCTGCTGCACTGTCGGCGTGGCCAGCCCGTCTACCTCGACGATCAGGTCGCCTTTCTGGAGACCGGCTACTTCCGCCGTGGAGCCGGATTGCACCCGTGTGAGGCGCACCCCCTGATCACCTCCTTTATCCACCCCGAGGCCCAGGCCGGGCTTCGGGGTGAGGGAAACGCTGTTGCGCTCGGGGAAGGCTCTTTCACCCTTCACAGAGCCAAGCTCGTCGATGAGAAGCCAGTGGGCGCGGTTGTAGCGATCGGTGCGCTCCGTCTCCCACCAGATTCGGTCGGGTAGCGGATTCCTCGGGTTCGAGTCGATGAACGAGTCGATGGCGGCGGCCTCCTCCGGCCACCAGCGGGTGTTGTGACCCGAGTCGGGCTCAAGGTGAAATCGCACCCGTACCCCCACATCTTCGAACAGAGTCAGGTATGGGACCACGGAGGCTGGTGGATAGAGGGGATCGAGGCCGCCATTGACGACGAAAAAGGGCTTGTTGAGGAGGTTGGCCACGTACATCTGTCCATCGGCGTCAACGTTAGGGCTGTTGAGAACCGCCGGTTGCCCGATGAAGGGCAAAAACCCCGCCCAGGGGGTGGTGGTGCGAAAGGCAAAGAAATAAACGCCTGTGCCTCCATCCGAGACCCCGAACAGGTAGACGCGATTCTCATCGACATTGTAGGTGCGCTTCAGCCCGTCGAGGATACCGCCAAGGTTCTCCGCCTGGCTCCCCTGCCACCAGAGAGACTCCTTCCACGCATAGGGAAACACCGCGATCTGCTCAGGGTCAGCCAGTCGCTGAGGATTTCTCCACCAGTTCGCTTCCTTTCGGCGTGCTCTGTTCGCACCTCCGTGCAGATAGACACGCGCCGGGTAGCGGCGACCCGGATCATAATCTTCGGGAACCAGCACCAGGTAAGGGTGCTCGAGCCCGTCCCGATTGCTTCGCTCGAGCAGAAGCCGGCCCGTCGGCACGTCTGTCGCGTAGGAGCGACCCCTCATCAGCCGATCTCTCACGGTGTCGAAATCCGCGCCGGTGGCGAGAATCTGTTCGCTGGCCTGAGCGGCCTCTTCGGGATCGGCCGCGAGCCAATAAGCGCCGAAGGCACGATCGAGAGCGCTCTCGTCGAGGCCGCTCTGGGCGGAGGTAACGATTGCGGCCGCCAGGCCGAGGCCACAACCTATGGCAACTTGCCAGCGAGGAATCGGCGACATGGCCGGAGAGATTATCGCGATCGTGTTCTGGTTGCTGGCGAGCGACCGCCATTTGCGTCAGGATCCCCACTGGCCCCAAACAAGGGCCTTCGATCAGCAGGCCGTTGGGAAACCGCTCGGGGTTACAGCGCGTGGTCCTTGCTGGCGCACGAGGAGGCGCAGTCGAGATGAAGCGAGTGCTCGAGCCGGAGTTGATGGATGACGACGCACAGGCCCGAGCCTATGCCGAAGCCGACTTCGAGGACTCGAACAACCTTTTCATGACTCTCTTCCGAGACCGCTTTGTAAATCGGCCGGTCACCGGCCATGTGATCGATCTCGGCTGTGGTCCGGGGGACATTTCGCTCCGCTTTGCCGTCGCCTACCCGAACTGTATTGTCCATGCCGTCGACGGCGCCGAGGCGATGCTGCGCCACGCCCGCGCGGCCCTGGCACGAGCAGACACCCTACGGGAACGGGTGCAATTCACCCTCGCAAGGATCCCGGAAGCGCCCCTTCCCCGTGCCTCTTACGATGTCCTGATCAGCAACAGCATGCTCCACCACCTGCAAGACCCGCAGGAACTCTGGAGCACCATCCGGCAGCACGCCGAGGCCGGTGCACCCATCTGCATCATGGACCTGAAGAGACCCGGCCACCGCCAGCGGGCTCGAGCGCTGGTGGAGACTTATGCTGCGAACGAGGCGGAAATCCTCAAGCGCGACTTTTACAACTCGTTGCTTGCGGCCTTTGAGCCCGACGAGATACGGGCACAGCTGTGCGAAGCAGGATTGCACGGCCTCGCCGTCTCGGAGGTGAGCGACCGGCATCTTCTCGTTGCCGGCCTCTTGAACCGACCTTGAACTCTCCCGAGCTCACCAACCGAAGGATCCTACGATTCTGGCTGCCCCTGGCGGGGACCTGGCTGATGATGTCGATGGAAGGCCCCTTCCTGGCGGCGATCATCGCCCGGCTCCGACATCCGCGGGAAAACCTCGCCGCCTACGGCATCGCCTTCGCCTTTGCGCTTCTCATCGAGTCACCGGTGATCATGTTGTTGAGCGCCTCTACCGCCTTGGTGCAGGACAGCGGCAGCTTCATCTCTTTGCGGCGCTTCACGTATATCCTCAACGCGCTGCTCACCCTGGTGCTGGTGGTAGTCCTGCTGCCGCCGATCTTCGGGTTCCTCTCTTTCAATCTGCTGCATCTGCCCGAAGAAGTGGCCGACCTCACTCACCTCGCCCTGGCCTTGTTGCTGCCGTGGCCGGCGGCCATCGGCTACCGGAGATTCCATCAGGGCCTGCTGGTACGAAACAACATGACGCGGCTTGTCGCTCTCGGAACCGTGTTGCGACTCTCCTCCATGGCGCTGACTGCCATTGCGGCCGCCAGTTTCCTTCCTTTCAGCGGCGCCCACGTCGGCGCTCTGGCGCTGTCGGCCGGAGTCGTCGCCGAGGCCATCGCCAGCGGTTTCATGGCGCACCCCGTGGTGCAAAAGCTCCGCCATGGGGGAGCTTCGATCCCCGCGGGTCGGGAGTTGCCCCTGAGGGAAATTCTCGACTTCTACGTGCCCTTGGCACTCACCACCTTCCTGGCCATGGGCGTACAGCCGATGGTGACCTTTTTCATGGGACAGAGCCGCTTTCCACTGGAGTCACTGGCCGTACTGCCTGTCGTCTACGGCCTTTCCTTCATCTTCCGTAGCCTGGGGCTCTCGTTTCAGGAGGTAGGGATCGCCCTCATGGGCGACCGAGGACAGCACTATCTGCGCTTGCGAAACTTCGCCCTCTCACTGGCCGTCTTTGCCTCGAGCGGCCTCGCGCTCATCGCCTTCACACCCCTTTCAACCCTCTGGTTTCATCGGCTCTCGGGCCTGTCGCCGGAGCTGACGCGCTTCGCTCTGCTCCCCACTCGCATCCTCACCATCCTACCCGCACTGACCGTTCTGCTCGCCTTCCAGAGGGCCCTGTTGATGAACTCTCGAACCACCTCACCTCTCACCGGCTCGACGACCATCGAGATTTCCAGCATCACCGCCATCCTCATACTCTGCATTTACAGTTTCGACATGATCGGAGTGGTGGCAGCGGCGATAGCGATGACGCTGGGAAGAGTTGCCGGCAATTTCTACCTGCTGCCGCCGTGCTGGAAGGCTATCAAGTGGCTTCAGAGGGCAGAGGCGTAAACAGGTGACCGTCGCTGTTCGCTACTCGGCACCTCTCTGCGCGGCGCTCAGTGAGTCTTCACCTCATGCCGGCGGACCCTGGCGTAATCCTGTAGCTTTCGCTTCATAGTCTCGAAAGCCTTGCGGATCGCCGTATCGATGTCCTCCTGGACACGGCGATCCACTACCAGCTCGTCGCCGGGCACTGCGAGACTAATCCGCACCTTGAAGGGACCACCCGTACGATGGCGTCCGCCGGGACCCTCGATGACCACACGACACCCGGTGATGTTGCCGTAGAACTTCTCGAGCCCCACCGCCTTCTGTCGAATCAGGGCATCTTGCCTTTCGTTCAGGGAGATCTCACGCGCAGTGATATCCAGTGGAAGCTCCACCGCGGCCTCCTTTACTTAGGGCCAGCGCAGAAATAGCTGCCCATTTTCGCATCCCATCTTCGGGCCATCTTCGGCCGATCCTCACTCGCAGAATCCTCGACGTAGCTTTGGCTACGCCTGCGGTTCTGCTCCCTCTCTTCGACCAAACCTGACCCAAATCTGGGCGCCAACTCTGGGAAGTTATTTCTGCGCTGGCCCTTAATGTCTTGAGTCGTAAATTCCAATGCATTCGCGACCCGGGACACCAACGTCGGATTCTTGAATGAGAGCTACCCAAGCGATCCCTCAGGGTAGCGACACCCCAATCATAGAATGCCACCGAGCGAGTTCCAAACCAGGGATGCCCGATGCGGCGGATTCCGCTCGGTGACTGCCTCCTGGCCAAACTCGGGGCAGAGGAATAAGATGCACTTCCCCCCGGCCTCCGCTCCTAACACCTATGAGCCCAAGGGGTTACGGTGCCCCAACCATGAGACGATTCTTGCCCCCGCTTCTGGTAGCTATCTTGTTCTGGACGCCAGCTCTGGCGGACGACTATCCTCGAAACCAGAACGTCGACGTGCTCCATTACGGTTTTCATCTGACACTCAGTGACAGCAGCGACGAGATTCTCGGAGAAGCCTCGATCACCGTGCGCTTCCGTGCCGCCGGCGTCTCGGAGTTCGGCCTCGATCTGGTGGGCCGCAGGGCCGATAGCACCGGCATGACGGTCATCTCGGTGGGCCGGAACGATACCTCTTTGGACTACTCGCACCAACACGATCGTCTGATCGTCCACATGGTTTCGCCGTCCGGCACCGACGAGCGCCGCACCTACGCCATCACCTATCGTGGGATCCCGGCAGACGGGCTGATCATCTCGGAGAACAAGTATGGCGAGCGCACATTCTTCGGGGACAACTGGCCCGACCGGGCACGCAACTGGCTACCCACGGTAGACCATGTCTCCGACAAGGCGACGGTCGATTTCATCGTCGATGCACCGGATCACTACCAGGTCGTGGCCAACGGCTTGCCGGTGGAGGAGACCGACCTGTCGAGTAATAGGCGGCGAACGCACTGGAGGAATACAGTCCCCATACCCACAAAGGTCATGGTCATCGGTGTGGCCCGCTTTGCCGTGCAGTACGTCGACCATGTAGGTCGCATCCCGGTCGAATCCTGGGTCTATCCGCAGGATCGGGATGCCGGTTTCTACGACTATGCCGTTGCAGTGCAAGTGCTCACGTTTTTCAACGGTCACATCGGACCCTACCCCTATGCGAAGCTGGCCAATGTTCAATCGAAGACTCGTTACGGTGGCATGGAGAACGCCGGCAACATTTTCTACAACGAGCGTTCGGTAACCGGGAACCGGCGGGCCGAAAGAACTATCGCCCACGAGATCGCCCACCAGTGGTTCGGTGATTCAGTCACCGAGAACGACTGGCATCACGTGTGGCTGAGCGAAGGATTTGCAACCTATTTTGCGCAGCTTTACGTGGAGTTCACTTACGGCCGCGAAGAGATGATCCGGGGCATGCGCCAGGCTCGGCAACGGGTGATCTCCTTCTTCAAGGACAATCCTGATCTGGCCGTCGTCGCACCCAGCATCAAGGATTTGAACAAGCTGCTGAATGCCAACTCCTATCAGAAAGGCGGCTGGGTACTACACATGCTCCGCCACTTAGTGGGCGACGAAGCTTTCTGGAAGGGGATCCACGCTTATTATCGACAGTACCGGGATGCCAACGCCCTGACCGAGGACTTCCAAAGAGTGATGGAGGAGACATCGGGCGAGGAGCTGGGGTGGTTTTTCCGGCAGTGGATCTACCAGCCGGGTCAGCCCGAGTACCAGGGTTTCTGGCATTACGATGAAACCAGTGGGCAACTGACCGTAACATTGAACCAGGTACAAGAAAACGGGAGCTTCTTCAAAATGCCGGTGGATCTCGCGATCCACACCGAGGACGAAGCGGCGACGCGACGCGAGGTTGTCCAACTGGACCAGATCGAAAACACCTTTACCTTCGCGCTCGATGCTCCCCCCACATCGGTCGAACTCGACCCTGATACCTGGATGCTCATGCAGGCCACTTTCACCGAGCGGTGAAACGGGCCCACCCCGAACGACGCCACGAGATTGCCGGGTACGATGACACCTCTGGATGTCGGACACGAGGCTCTGGAGGCAGAGCAGCGAATCCGCGCGCTCATCCGCGAAACACCCCTCGAATATTCACCTCTCCTCAGCCGCCGAGGAGGCTGTGAGGTGTATCTCAAGCTCGAGAACCTACAGATCACGGGATCCTTCAAGCTGAGAGGGGCGATGAACAGCCTGCTGTCCCTGCAGGCCGAAGCCAGAGGGCGGGGCGTCGTCACCGCATCGTCAGGGAATCACGGCGTAGCTGTCGCCCATGCCATGAAGACACTGGGCTGCGAGGGAACCATCTACCTGCCCGAGAATGCATCCCCGGCCAAGGTCAGGGACCTTCGCTCGTATGGAGTCGACCTCAGATTCTGGGGCAACGATTGCGTCGAGGCCGAGAAGGTTGCCCGGCAGACCGCCGAGCAGCAGCAAAAGGTATTCATATCGCCTTACAACGACCCGAAAGTCATCGGCGGGCAGGGAACGATCGGCATCGAGTTGGAGCGACAGCTCGGCGATATCGACGCCGCGCTCGTGCCGGTGGGTGGAGGGGGCTTGATCTCGGGCATCGCCGGCTATCTGAAATCGGTGGATGAGAGCATCGAGATCGTCGGCTGCCAGCCGCAGCGCTCCGCCGCCATGTACGAGTCGATCAAGGCGGGAAGGATCGTCGACATCCCGTCCCTGCCGACCCTTTCTAATGGCACGGCGGGAGGAATCGAGCCGGGTTCCATCACTCTGAAGGTTTGCCAGGCGTGTGTCGATGATTTCGTTCTGATCGGAGAAGAAGAGATCAAAGCGGCGATCAGGCTGATGCTGGAAGAACACCATCTCCTCATCGAGGGCGCCGCTGCCCTCGCGGTTGCCACTTTCCTCGAGCTCGGCGACCGGCTCGAGCATAAGAAGGTGGTTCTCATCATCAGCGGCTCGAGGATCAGCGTCGAGGACTTGAAAGAGGTGATACGCTGAGAAGGGGGAGGAACCGCGACCCCATAGGGAGTGCTTCGGAATGAGTGCGCCAGAGATTTCCGCCGAGTTTCCCTATCAATCCAGGTACGTCGAGGTGCTGGGCTCGAAGATCCACTACATCGACGAAGGCCTAGGCGATCCGATCCTGTTCCTGCATGGGAATCCCACCTCCTCGTACCTGTGGCGCAACGTCATTCCCCACCTCACTCCCATGGCCCGGTGTATCGCGCCCGATCTCATCGGCATGGGCAAGTCCGACAAACCAGACATCGACTACCGGTTCGCTGACCACGTCCGTTACATAGAGGGGTTCATCGAGAAGCTGGGCCTGGAGAAGATCACCCTGGTGATCCACGACTGGGGCTCGGGAATCGGTTTCCACTACGCCATGCGCCATGAAGGCAATGTCAAAGGCCTCGCCTTCATGGAAGCGATCTTCATGCCGGTGCCGAGCTGGGAGGTGTTCCCGCCTGCCCTCAAGGGGATCTTCCAGGCTTTCCGCACTCCCGAAGTCGGCTGGCGAATGATCGTCGACGACAACATCTTCATCGAGAAGGTCCTGCCCGGAGGGGTCGTTCGCGGTCTCACCGAGGAGGAGATGCGCCACTACAGGGAACCCTACACGGAGCCGAGCAGCCGCAAGCCCTTGTGGCGCTGGCCCAACGAGATCCCCATCGAAGGCAAGCCGGCCGACGTGGCGGAGGCCGTGGAAGGCTATCACCGGCGTCTCCGGCGCTCCGAGCTGCCGAAGTTGCTCTTTTGTGGCGATCCGGGCGCCCTCAACCCAGCGCCGATGGTCGAGTGGTGCGAGCAGAACCTGAGAGCCTTGCAGACGGTGAGCATCGGGCCCGGGATTCATTACCTGCAAGAGGACAACCCGCACCTCATCGGCCGCCAGCTTGCCGACTGGTACGGCGGCCTCTGAACAGGTATCTAGCCCGCACTTCTCAACGGGTCGTGAAGCGAGCGGGCGCAAGGGCCGCGATGTGGAGCCGAGTCAGAAGGTCAGTTGGATCGTCAGATAGCCGTAATCGATCCCGTCGCTGGCGCCGGATGACCGGATGAAGGCGCCGGGAAAGAAATGCGAGTAACCAGCCTGGATGAGGGTATGCCGATCCCAGGTGTAGCGAACGGTGGAGTCGATCTCCCAGCCGATCCGCCTAGGAGTCGCCGGCCCCCCCCCACGGACGATGAAGCCGCCGGCATTGTAGAGGGCATCATTGCGCTCCGCCCGCCAGAAGTTATGAACATCCGCGGACAATCTGACCTTGGCAACCGGGGAAAGCGAGACCCCCTGACTCCAGTCCAGGATATTCTGCCTGCCGACAATGTCGATGTAACCGAAGTAGGCGTGCCCTAGCGGAAACAGCTGGTTGAAGGTTTTCAGCTTGCCGTCGGCCGGATCGCCGTCACCACTGGCGAAGTCGAAGCCGTTATAGATGCGGGGGGCAGCCCACAGGTCCACCAACCGGTAACCCACCTGGCTGGCGAACATGAAGGCCTCTATATCCTGGCTGCCATGATCACCGAACTGGTAGCTGCCCTCGACATCGAAATCGAGGCCGGTTCCGGCAACCCGTCCACCCAGGCGCACCCCCAGGGTGTGCCGCCGCTCAGGAGCCTTGAAGCCCGCGAAGGTGGCGTTGTCCCTGTCGAGCGCCAGCCAGTACAGATCGAGATCGAATCCGGTTCCCGGCAACTTGCCGGCAGCGTAGGCGCCGTAGAAATCCGTATCGGAAGCGATACTGCTGTTGAGAGCGTGCTTCTTGAGCAGTACAAAGCGTGTATAGAAGGTATCGATACGCCAGGCGCCCCGGCGAACGATGCCCCGGACGCCGTCGAAGTCTTGCAGCCGCGTATTCGACCAGTCGAGGGGACTGACCAGGCGCTGCCTGCCGAACTGCATCTCCTGCCGCCCCAGCCGCAGCGTCAACAGGTTGCTGTCGGGCAGGATCTTCACGTCGACCAAGGCATTCTGAAAGTCACCCGTATCGACGTCCAGCCTGCGCAGTCCGCCGGGAAGGTTACGATCGCTAGCCAACGAGCTCTTGCCTTCGAGAAAGAAGCGCACACGTGAGCCGGCGCACAGGTCCATATGAAGTCGGAGCCGGGAGAGGCTGAAATAGTCATCGCGCTCACCTGGGCCGCCGAAGCCGAAGTTCGACCATCCCTCACCGCGAAAGCGCAGCTGCCCACCGAGGCTCAAGAACGCCTTCCCCTCTTTACCCAACGGAAAGAAAGTGAAGGGCGGTGCCTCCTTGGACCTGGCGGAGAGCAGCGAGCAATCCTGCTCGAAGCGAATGTTGGAATAGGTTGGAGCGTTCTGTGCGAAGGCCGGAGTACTGGCCAGCAGGGCGAACAGGCACAGCGACAAGCAACCGAGGTCCTCGACCTTCACACCGAAAGATCCGCGGTCGATAGGAAGCGCGGCGCCCGGCGCACCTTGGTCGCCTGCTCGAAGGCGTAGGCCAACTTCAGCAACGTCGGCTCGCTGTATGCCGCACCGAAGAAGGAGATGCCCACCGGGAGGCCCCAGACGTAGCCTGCCGGGACGGTGATGTCGGGGTAGCCGGCCACCGCTGCCGGCGACGAGCTGCCGCCGGAGAAGTGGTCACCGTTGACCAGGTCGGTCGTCCAGGGTGGACCTTCGGTCGGCGCGACGATCGCATCGAGGCGGTGCTGCCGGATGAGAGCATCGATGCCCTCGTCGCGCGCAAGGCGATGGTTGGCGGCCAGCGCATTCACATACTTCTGCTCGCTGAGCGGGCCTTTCTCTTCGGCCATGAGCATGATCTCCTGGCCGAAGTAGGGCATTTCCCGGTCGCGGTTGCGCTCGTTGAAGTCGATGATCGCCTGCAGCGAGCGTACGGGAACGTCGGGCCCTCGCCCGGCCAGATACTTGTTCAGATCCGCCTTAAACTCGTACAGCAGCACCTCGAACTCGCTGTCGTCGAACTTGCCCGCGGTCTCCATGTTGGCCGGATCGACGATCTCCGCACCGAGCCGCGACATCGTCTCGATCGAGGCGTCCATCAACGTGTCGACCCGGTCGTGGAAACCAAAAAAATTACGAGCCACGCCGATGCGCGCCCCGCTCAGGCCATCGGGGTCGAGGAAGCGCGTGTAGTCGGAATGGGACCGCCCACGGCTGGCGTCGGTTGCCGGGTCTCTCGGATCGACCCCGGTTAGAGCGCCGAGCAGGATCGCCGCGTCTCTCACGGTGCGGGCCATCGGCCCGGCGCTATCCTGGCTATGGGCGATGGGGACGATTCCCGAGCGGCCGACGAGGCCGACGGTCGGCTTGATGCCCACCACACCATTGGCGGACGAGGGACAAACCACCGATCCATCGGTCTCAGTGCCGATGGCGATGGCACAGAAGTTCGCCGACACGGCGGCTCCAGAACCCGAGCTCGAGCCACAAGGGTTGCGATCGAGGGCATAGGGATTGTGGGTCTGGCCGCCGCGCCCGCTCCAGCCGCTGGAGGAGTGGTTCGATCGGAAGTTGGCCCACTCGCTGAGGTTGGTCTTGGCGAGGATCACCGCGCCCGCCTGGCGAAGCTGGCGGGCGACGAAGGAGTCCGCGGGGGCGATGGAGCCTTCCAGCGCCAGCGAGCCGGCGGTAGTGGTCATCCTGTCGGCGGTATCGATGTTGTCCTTGATCATGACGGGGATGCCGTGCAACGGTCCACGCGGCCCCCGGGCACGGCGTTCCTCGTCGAGAGAATCGGCGATGGCCAGGGCGTCGGGGTTGATCTCGAGCACCGAGTTGAGCCCCGGCCCGCCCCTGTCGAGCTCCTCGATGCGTGCCAGGTAGCTCTCGGCAATCGCGCGGGCGGTCAACCTGCCGGTGCTCATTCCCTCCTGCAGCGCCGCTACAGTCACCTCCTCGAGCTCGAAGGAGCTGGTGGCCTGCGAAAAATCCATGCCGGTCTGCTTTGCTATCGCTCGAGCCACCCTGGGCCGGGCCAGCGCCAGCGCTCCTCCTACAACGCCATAGCGTAAGAACTCCCTCCGTCTCATCATCCAGCTGCCTTTCGTTCCGCCAGCAAACACAGAAGCTCGTACATCATCGTCGCGCCGGCCAGCGCGGTGGTGCCGCTGGGGTCATAGGGTGGTGCGACTTCCACGACATCAGCGCCCACGAGGTCGAGGCCGCGAAACCCCCGCAACAGTGTCTGAACCTCGCGAGTGGTGAAGCCGCCGACCTCCGGCGTGCCGGTGCCTGGAGCATAGGCCGGGTCGAGACTGTCGATGTCGAACGAAATGTAGGTAGGCTGATCGCCTACGATACGACGCGCCTCGGTAATCACTTCTTCGACGCCGAGACGGGCGAACTCCTCGATGAAAACGACGCGCATGCCGCTCGCGCGCGAGTAGTCCCAGCCCTCGGTGGAGTTCTGCGCGCCGCGGATGCCGATCTGGATGGTGCGCCTCGGATCCAGCAGGCTCTCCTCCACGGCACGGCGAAACGGCGCTCCGTGGCTAAACTTGCACCCCATCCATTCATCCCATGTATCGGTATGAGCGTCGATGTGGATCAAACCGATCGGACCCTCACCGGCGAGGGCACGGAATATCGGCAGGGTGACCGAGTGGTCGCCCCCCGCCGCCAGGGGCACGACACCAGCGCTGTGAAACCGCGCCAGGAAGCGGCTGATCTCATGGTGGGCCGCCTCCACCTCATACACCCTGGTGAAGGGCACATCGCCACCGTCGCCGACGCGGCAAAGATCATAAGGGTTGACGCCGGTTACAGGGTGAATCGAGCGCATCATGCTGGAAGCGTTGCGGATCTCGCGGGGGCCGTGCCGCGCCCCCGGCCGGTTGGTCACCGCGCCGTCGTAGGGGATGCCGATCATGGCGATGTCGAAGTCTTCTGGGTCTTGGATCAGGGGCGCCCGCATGAAGGTCGGAATCTCCATGTAGCGGGGCGCGTTCATAGACTCGGTCAGGCCCGTCGCTAGCGAAGAATCGTCCTTTTGCATCTTGAGTCCTGCTTCTCAATCCAGGCCCGCACCGATGGCGGCAGACCCCAACGATGGCCGGAACTAACGAGCGCATGCTACCTTGAGGGGTGGGCGGCTCGAGGCCGGGGACGACGTTAAAACGAACCCGGTACGGTTTCAAACCGCCTCTCCCGAAACCACAGATGAATCTACAGGCTGCATGACGAGGAGATGACGATGCCGGAGCCTGGTACTTCGGGTCTCGATTTCATCCGCGCCATCGTCGCCGAGGATCTGGCGACTGGCAAGCATGGCGGCCGTGTCGCCACCCGCTTTCCACCCGAGCCGAACGGCTATCTGCACATCGGCCACGCCAAGTCGATCTGTCTCAATTTCGGGGTCGCGGAGGAAAACGGAGGCACCTGCAATCTGCGCTTCGACGACACCAACCCGACCACCGAAGAGACCGGCTACGCGGAATCGATCATGGACAACGTCCGCTGGCTCGGATTCGAGTGGAATGGCGAGCCACGGCATGCCTCCGACTACTTCAAGCAGCTATATCAGTATGCGGTGCAGCTCATTGAGGACGGCAAGGCCTACGTCGACAGCCTGAGCGAGGCCGAGATCCGGCAGTACCGTGGCACCGTCAGCGAGCCGGGACAGGAGAGCCCGTATCGTCACCGCTCGGCGAAGGAAAACCTCGATCTCTTTCGGCGCATGCGCGCCGGGGAGTTCGAAGACGGTGCACACGTGCTGCGCGCCAAGATCGACATGGCGTCGGCCAACATGAAGATGCGCGATCCACTGCTCTACCGGATCCGACATGCGCACCACTATCGGACGGGCGATACCTGGTGCATCTACCCGATGTACGACTTCGCCCACCCGCTCTCGGATGCGATCGAGGGCATCACCCATTCTCTCTGTACCCTCGAGTTCGAGAACAACCGAGAGATCTACGATTGGCTGATCGACAACGTGCGGGTCGATGCCCGTCCGCGACAGTTCGAGTTCGCACGCCTCAACCTCGACTACACGGTGATGAGCAAGCGCAAGCTACTGGAGCTCGTGGAGGAAGGCCATGTCAACGGCTGGGACGACCCGCGCATGCCCACTCTCGCCGGCCTGCGGCGGCGCGGGGTGACGCCTGAATCGATCCGTGCCTTCTGCGACCTCATCGGCGTGGCCAGGGCCGACAGCCGCGTCGATATGGGCAAGCTGGAGTACTGCATGCGCGAGGACCTGAATCAGAGGGCGCCGCGGGTGATGTGCGTGCTGCGCCCCCTCAAGGTCATCATTACCAACTACCCGCAAGACCAGAGGGAGGAGTTGGATGCCCCCTTCTTTCCCCCGGATGTCGGCAAGGAAGGTTCCCGAAAAGTCCCCTTCTCGCGCACCTTGTACATCGAGCGCGACGATTTTCGCGAGGAGCCTCCGGAGAAGTTCTTCCGCCTCGCACCCGGACGCGAAGTGAGGCTGCGTTATGCCTACTTCATCAAGTGCGTGGATCTGATCAAGGACGAGCAGACCGGCGAGATCACCGAGCTACACTGCACCTACGACCCCGACACCCGCGGCGGCTCGGCCCCGGACGGGCGCAAGGTCAAGGGAACGCTGCACTGGGTCTCGGCCGAACATTCGCTGCCCGCCGAGGTGCGCCTCTACGACCGTCTGTTCACGACGCCGAATCCCGACGAGGGAGCGGAGGGCCAGGACTTCAAGTCGTATCTGAATCCCGATTCGATAGTCGTGCTGCATGACTGCCGCATCGAGCCCAGCGTCGCCGGCGCGCCGGCCGGCAGCCACTTCCAGTTCGAGCGCCAGGGGTACTTCTTCAGCGATCCGATGAACTCCACTGCCGAGGAGCTAGTCTTCAATCGCACCGTCGGCCTGCGAGATAGCTGGGCGAAGATTGCCCAGGCGGCCGAGCCTGCCGAAGCGGTAGCCGCGATCTCTACGGCAGTTGAGAGGACCGCCACCACCACGAACCGCCGCGGCAAGCGCTCCAAGGCCGATGCTCGGCGACAGACGCGGGCTGACAATCCGGAGCTGGCGGCCCGGATGAGCCGCTATACTGAGGAGCTCGGGCTGCCGCCCGATCAAGCCGACATCCTTAGCTCGGATCTCGCCCTGGCACGCTTCTTCGAGGAGGCACTCGCTGCTCACGACAACCCCAGGGCGGCGGCCAACTGGCTGGTGCACGAGCTGTTGCGCGAGCTCAAGGAGAGGCGCATCGAGGAGCTGCCGTTCAGCGGCGCCGAGCTCGGCACCCTTGTCGCCCTGATCGACGAGGGCACCATCTCCGGCAAGATCGCCAAGGAGGTCTTCAAGGAGATGGTGGCGCGCGGCGGCGACCCCAGCGACATCGTCCGCGACAAGGGACTGGCACAGCTTACCGACGCCGGCGCCCTAGAGCCGATCGTCGACAGGCTGGTCGCCGAGCACCCCGACAAGGTGGCGCAATACCGGGCCGGTCGAGCCGGGCTGCTGGGCTTCTTCGTCGGCCAGGCGATGAAGGAAACCCGCGGCACCGCCAACCCCGAGCTGGTGCAGGACCTGTTTCGCCGCAAGCTGTCCTAGCCCGCAAGTCTCGCCGCGAGGAATGCGACCACGAGTTCAAATGGATCCAACCACGGTTTCAAGATGACACCAGTGAGATAGAAGGGAGGACTTTCTGCCGATGAGAATCCGTGCCGCTGCGATACTCCTTGCCGTGCTGGCAGTCGCTCTCTCCGCCAAGCTCCTTGTCCTTCCCGGGCCTTCTGTACCCGCGCAGGAGCAATCGCCCACAGATCCGCTGGATGCGCTCGCGACAGACGAGCTCATAGCGGTTACAGAGGTGCTGGAAGCCTCCGGCCATGTCGATGACGACACTCGCTATCACCTTGTTAACCTTCACGAGCCGCCGAAGTCAGAGATATTGAGCTGGGAGCCTGGTGATCCGCTGCATCGGCAGGCCTTCGTGGTTGTAAGGCAGGGTTCTCGAGCCTTCGAAGCGGTCGTCGACCTTTCTAATCATAGTCTGACCAGCTGGAGGGAAGTCGAGGGAGCACAGCCGAATCTCTTGGAGGAAGAAATCGTCGCAGGGGGCGAGGTCGTCAAGAGCAATCCGGACTGGCAGGCGGCGATGCGCCGCCGGGGGATCACAGATTTCAACGCGATCTTGTGCACTGCCCTGTCGCCGGGATACTACGGCATTGCCGAGGAGCAAGGACGACGCCTGGGCAAGGCTGTCTGTTTCGACCTCACTGGGGCTGAAAACTTCTGGGGGCGCCCCATCGAGGGCTTGACCACTCTGGTCGATCTCGACACCTTCGAGGTCATGCGGGTCATCGACACCGGATCGATGCCTGTGCCCACGGCACCGGTCGACTACGATGAAAGGTCGGCGGGGCCCGTCAGGGAAGTACCTACATCGATCTCCATCGAGCAGACAGAGGGCCCCAGCTTCCATGTGAACGGCCACGAGGTTAGCTGGCAGAAGTGGAACTTCCACTTTCGCATCGATCCGCGCGTCGGACTGATGGTCTCCAGAGTTCGCTACGCTGATGGTGGCAGGTTGCGGTCCGTTCTGTACCAGGGCTCGCTTGCGGAGCTCTTTGTTCCTTATATGGATCCTGACGTGGGCTGGTACTGGCGGACCTACATGGACGCAGGCGAATACCTGGTCGGAGCCAGCGCCACACCCTTGGAACCCGGTGTGGACTGTCCGGGAAACGCTCGCTACTTCGACCTCGTGCTCGCTGATAGGCGGGGCAAACCCCAGAGCAAGCGACGCGCCGCCTGCCTTTTCGAGCGCTACGCCGGCAACGTCTCTTGGCGCCACTGGGATTTCCTGAGCGGACAAACGGAGACGCGCAAGAAGCGTGACCTAGTCCTACGCATGGTCGCAACCATCGGCAATTACGATTACACCTTCGACTGGACCTTCCAGCAGGATGGAACGATCAGGGTGGGGGTCGCCTCTAGCGGCATCGAGCAGGTCAAGGCCGTCGCCAGCCGAACTGCCATCGATGATGACCAAAATGGCAATACTGCATACGGGCGCTTCGTCAGCGAGCACACCGTTGCGGTGAACCATGACCACTTCTTCAACTTCCGGCTCGACCTCGATGTCGACGGCACCGACAACAGCTTTCTACGCGAGAGCCTCAGAACGGTGGCGTTGGGCCAGGAGCGTCCAAGGAGGAGCGTCTGGATCCTCGATTCGCAGATCGCTCAGCTTGAAGGGCAAGGGAAACTGCGGATAAGTCTGGAAAGGCCCGCTCTGTGGCGTGTCATCAATCCCAGCGTTCTCGGCCCGGTCGGCTATCCGGTGAGCTATGAGATCAAGCCGAGCGCCAATGCGGTTTCATTGATGGTGCCTGAGGACTTCCCGCAGCGCCGTGCAGGCTTTATCGGCTATCACCTCTGGGTAACGCCGTACCGTGCCGAAGAGCGCTACGCAGCCGGCGACTATCCAGCGCAGAGCAAGGGAGGAGATGGCCTGCCGAGTTGGACTGGAGCCAATCGATCGATCGAGCAGACGGACATCGTCGTTTGGTACACACTCGGCTTTCACCACGTGGTCCGCGCGGAAGACTGGCCTGTGCTACCAACGAGCTGGCAGAGCTTCGAGCTTCGCCCTTTCGACTTCTTCGCGGGCAACCCAGCCCTTGACCTGCCGAAAGGGCGTTGAACGGGCGCGCTGGAAGTTGCGCCTCGGGTGGCTACCGACCCATGACGATCATGACTTTCCTGGCTGCCCAGCCGACGAGGACGAAGGCGGCGAGCATGAGCCAGTTCAGGTGGTGGCCGTAGGAAGCGGTGGGAAAGTGGTTGCTCACCATGATGAAGACCAGCGGCACGGTCATGTAGGTGTTGTGTTTTGAGCGTTGCTTGGCCTGGGCGGCCAGAGCCGGGTCGAGCCTCTTTCCCTCCTTAGCCGCAGCGACCATCTGACGCTGTGCCGGCAAGATTCGGATCCAGACGTTAGCCGCCATGATGGTGCCGAAGATGGCACCGATGTGGATGAAGGCGGCGCGACCACTCAGTACCTGAGTGAGGCTGTAGGCGGTACCGACCACGAGGGCGAAGGAGATGGTGCCGCCGAGCAGCTCGTTCTTGCCGAGAGGAGAGCTCCACAGCAGGTCGTAGATCAGCCAGCCGAGGAGCAATACGCCAAGCCCGATACCGGTACCGGCGGCGATGCTGATACCCGACGCGGGGACAACCAGGATACCGCCCATGTAATAGACGATACCGAGCAGGAGGAAACCGCTGATCCAGGTGATGGCTGCCTCCCACCGAAACCAGTGCAGGTTTCGTGGCAACTGCTCGAGCGCTTCTGGCTTCTTCACCAGATAGAAGCCGCCACTGTGGACCATCCATACCCCCCCGGCCACTTTCTCTTCGGCGGAGGGCCCGGTGGAAGCGCTCATTCGGCTGTCGAGCCAGCTGAAAAAGTAGGTCTGGCCGACCCACAGGATCCCGGCGAGAACATGTATCCAGCGGAGGGTCAGGTTCAGCCATTCACTGACGTATGCGTTCATTACAGGTCTCTTCCCACCGGCGCGAGTTTGAGAAAGGTGCGAGGTGCGCTGCTGCCGAATGCTCTCGTGTTTGCTGCGGCTTCCCGCGGGGAATCATATCAGTGCGTAATATACTCACTTCCTGCTCTCATACGGACGCCTTCGAAGGTGAAACGGTGAAACGACTCGAAGGGCTTGCCAAGCTCACCGGTGCCGAGCGATACGTCGACGACCTGCCGCTTGGCGATTTCCTGTGGGCGATGACCGTTCGTAGCCCGGCGCCACGTGGCCGCATACGCGAGATCAGGTTCGGGCCGGCCGTCGATTGGTCGCAGTTCGTCATCGTTGATCACCACGATATCCCGGGTGCCAACGAAGTGTGCCTGATCGAGAACGATCAACCGGTGCTGGCCGGCGACTTCACTCGCCATCTCCATGAGGCGGTGATTCTGCTTGCGCATCCCTCGCGCGAGACGCTTCGCCGGGCAGTCAAGGAGGTGGCGGTCATCGTCGATGCGGACGAGCCGATCTTCGACTTCACCGAGACGCCCACCGAGGCGCAGCTCCAGTACGGCTGCGACAATGTGCTGAAAGCGCTGCAGATCAACAAGGGCGACGTCGAGGCGGCGCTGGCCGAGGCACCCCATCTCATCGAGGGCGTCTACGGGACGGGGGCACAGGAGCACATCTATCTTGAAACCCAGGGCATGGCGGCCTGGCTGGACGACGACGTCGTCGTCGTCCAGGGCAGCATGCAGTGTCCCTACTACGTGCTCAACGCGCTCAAGCATGCTCTGGCTCTGGATGAGTCGCGGCTGCGTGTCATCCATGCGCCCACCGGTGGAGGATTCGGGGGCAAGGAGGACTACCCATCGATGATTGCGTTGCACGTGGCGCTGTTGGCCCTCAAGGGGGGTCGAGCGGTGAAAATGATCTACGACCGTGACGAAGACATGGCCGCGACCACCAAGCGCCATCCCTCACGAGTCCGTCACCGTACCGGGGTCGACGATAACGGTCGCCTTCTCGCCCAGGAGATCGAGGTGCTGCTCGACGGTGGCGCCTATGTGACGTTGTCACCAGTTGTGCTTAGTCGTGCGATCATCCACGCTGCTGGCCCCTATGCCTGCGACAACGTCCGTATCGTCGGGAAAGTGCTGCTGACGAACTCCGTCCCCTACGGAGCCTTCAGGGGGTTCGGGGCTCCCCAGTCGCAGTTTGCCAACGAGCGGCATATGGACGTCATCGCCAAGACCCTGGGGATGGAGCCCGCCGAGGTACGGCGGGTCAATCTCATCCGCGACGGTCAGAGCACTTCGACGGGACAGGTGATCGAGGACGGAACGGATCGTGTCGCACTGATGCGCACCGCCCTGACTGAGGCGCGATACGAGGACAAGAGGCGTGGCCACGAGTCGTTCAACGCCAAGCACCCGTACCTGCGGCGGGGCATGGGTCTCGCTACCTTCTATCACGGGGCCGGGTTCACGGGCGGCGGCGAGGTTCATCTGCAGTCGCGGGTGCGGGTGGCCGGTTTGCCGGATGGACGTGTCGAAGTTCTGAGCTCTAACACCGAGATCGGTCAGGGGACGCTGACGGTATTCACGCAGATCGCCGCGGATCGGCTCGGCTATGACCCTACCGAAATCATCATCGCCCAGGCCAACACCAGCCGGGTTCCCAACAGCGGCCCGACGGTGGCCTCACGCACGGTGATGGTCGTGGGCCACTTGATCGAGAGGGCTTGCGATACCCTCCGCGACAAGCTCGGTCTTGATGCGTCGGCTCTCGGCCGGGAGGTCAAAGACGCCGTTGTCGATTGGCATTGCCGCCACACGGGACAGGTGCTGAAGGGCGAGGCGGAGTACAAGAAGCCGCGGGGTATTGCGTGGAATGAGGAGAGCTACGAGGGCGATGCCTACTGTGCCTTCGCGTGGGCAGCCTACGTCGCAGAAGTGGAGGTGGATCTCAGGACCTACGGCACCCGGGTGATCGACTTTGTCGCCGTACAGGAGGTGGGGAGAGTTCTCAACCACACACTGGCGACGGGTCAGATCCAGGGCGGCGTGGCGCAGGGTATCGGCTGGGCGTTGATGGAGGAGTGTAAGTGGCAGGACGGGTCGATGCAAAACAACGAGATGGCCAACTACATCATCCCTACCAGCGAAGATGTCCCACCGATTCACGTGCTCTTCCTCGAGAACCCCTATGCGGAGGGCGCCGGGGGAGCCAAGGGACTCGGAGAGCTGCCGATCGACGGGCCGGCCCCGGCGGTGATCAACGCGGTCGCCGATGCGGTGGGCGTGCAACCCACCACGATCCCACTGACTCCGGAACGGCTGATGGAGCTTCTTGCCGGCCCCCAGGAGGAAAACGGTATGGAGCGGGTTGCTGGTGCATAGCCCTATCGCACAGAAAACCCTGGAGCTGGAGTCAGATGGTTGACAGGAATGGCGCGCCCGAGGAGCAAACGACGGTGATCGAGATCGGCTTCACACTCAACGGCCGGCTTGTGAAGGTCGAGGTGAGCCCTACCGATCGCCTGCTCGACCTGCTCCGATATCGGCTCGGGCTGTCGGGCACGAAGGAGGGCTGTAGCGAAGGGGAGTGCGGCGCCTGCACGGTGCACATGGACGGTGTACCGGTCAACTCGTGCCTGGTGCCCGCCTACCAGGTAAGAGGGAGGGAGATCGTCACCGTCGAATCGTCCGACCCCGCGTCGCTCGAGCCGCTGCTGCGCTCCGGTGCGACCCAGTGTGGCGCCTGCACGCCGGGGGTGGTGATGACCGCTCGCTGGGTACACCAGCATGCGGATATGCTCGATCGGTTTACGGCACGACAGCTGATGGCCGGAAACCTGTGCCGATGCACCGGTTACAACGGCATCATCGAGGGGGTTTTGGACAGCCTCCATCGTCGGGAAGATCCCTGATCTTGCGCGTCTTCATGCCAGAGAACTTCTCGGAGGCAGTCGCCTACAAGGCCGCAAACCAGCTGGCTATTCCCATGGCCGGAGGAACCGACCTGCTTGTCCGCTGGCCCGAGGCTCTAGACCGACACGACCGCAGCTACATCGACATGTGGGCTCTCGACGAGCTCAGGCCGCTGCGATGGACGGAGGGTACGCTTGAGCTCGGGGCCCTGACGACCTACTGGGATGTGCTGCAAGATGATCGCATCGGACGTGAGTTTCCGCTACTGCAAGAGGCGGCGCAGACGGTCGGGGCTATTCAGATCCAGGCGCGTGGTACATGGGCGGGCAACATTGCTAATGCCTCACCCGCCGCCGACGGTGTGCCCGTGCTCATGGTCTACGACGCGGTGGTTGTGCTCGCCTCTGCGGCGGGGAGACGCGAGGTGCCCCTCTGCGATTTCTATCATGGTTACAAGGAGCTAGAGTGCACAAATGAGGAGCTGATCCAGAAGATCGTGCTGCCGCGGCGACAGCACACCTTCCATCATTTCATCAAGGTCGGCCCGCGTCGGGCGCAGGCGATCACCAAGGTGGGTGCGGCCCTTGCACGGTCAAAGGCGGGATGGAGAGTGGTCGCCAACAGCATGGCCCCGACCGTCTGTCGCTGCCCCCACCTCGAAAGCCTGATCGAGGAGCGAGTCACGGTGCGCGGGCCGGAGGATCTGCTCGAGGCGATCCGGAAGGACGTATCGCCGATCGATGATATCCGTTCGACCGCCCGCTACCGGGAAAAGGTGATGAGCCGGATCCTCTACTATGCCCTGCGCGATGCGTGCTCCTCATTTCACTGAGGCCAGCTTGTCCGGGGGGACGGGTAGCCTGCTGCGGCTTGGTCCCTGTGGGTAGGTTGAGATGAACCGTTCCTTCTCTGACGGGTCTACTGCTGACCTGATCCATCGGCTGAGGCAGGCCAATACGGCGATGGCCGCGCGTTACCCGGGCGAATCGGCTCATCGTCAGCCGGTGCACACGGTCTACGGTGGCGCCCACCTGTTCCGCTTCGATACGGCCCGAAGGCTCGGCGAGCTGGCGAAAGCGGCGATGGACACCTATGCCCCTGACGCTGTGGCCTTCGCTGAGGCGATCGGTCTAGCTGCCGATGAGATGATGCGGCAGGCGATCTACCAGCGTGTGCGCGAGAAGCTCGAGCGAGAAGCGGTGGAGGACTTTCGCATCGATTTCGAGGACGGCTACGGGACCCGGCCCGACGACGAAGAGGACGCTTGTGCAACAGAGGCTGCCGCACAAGTCGCCAGGGGCATGGTGGAGAGGACTCTGCCGCCGTTCATCGGCATTCGCATCAAGCCGTTCAGCCACCAGCTGTACGAGCGTGGGATGCGCACGCTGGACATCTTTCTGACGAGGCTGCTCGAAGGAACCAAGGGTCGGCTCCCGAGTAACTTTGTCGTTACCCTTCCCAAAGTAATGGCTCCCGAGCAGGTAGCGGTTCTCGCGGAGTTCCTAGAGCGCATCGAGGGAAGCACCAACCTTCAAGCCGGTGAGCTGAAGCTGGAGTTGATGATCGAGACACCACAGTCGATCATCGACGCCGACGGCCGATTGGCCTTGCCGCTGCTGTTGGCAGCCGCCCGTGACCGGTGCATCGCGGCCCACTTCGGCGTCTACGACTACACCGCCAGTTGCAACATCACGGCGCAGTACCAGCAGATGACGCACCCGGCCTGCGACTTTGCCCGACATATGATGCAGGTTGCTCTCGCAGGCACGGGGATCTGGCTTTCGGATGGTGCGACGAACGTCCTCCCGGTGGCACCGCATCGAATATCCCCTGAGGGCCCACAGCTGTCGCAACGGCAATGGGACGAGAACCGGGAGGCGGTACACCGTGCATGGAGGCTGCATTACGAGGATGTGCGCCATTCGCTGAGGCACGCCTACTACCAGGGTTGGGACCTGCATCCAGCGCAATTTCCAACGCGCTACGCGGCAGTGTTTTCCTTCTTCCTCGAAGGTCTGCAGTCGGCCTCGGAGCGGTTACGCAACTTCATCGAGGCGGCCGCTCGTGCGACGTTGGCCGGTGGCGTCTTCGATGATGCGGCCACTGGGCAGGCGCTGTTGAACTTCTTCCTGCGTGGGCTCAACTGCGGCGCCATCAGCGAGGAAGAAGCTGTGCAGACCGGTCTGACGCTCGAGGAGCTGCGCGGCCGCTCGTTCACCGAGATTCTCGCCAGCCGCCGGCGCTGACCTCAGGCGTCGCGAAAGCTTGCGTCCGTCGCCATCGCGGCCGCCGCGAACTTTTCTCATCACTGAGCAACAGCTGCGCCCG
>JBHHYG010000007.1:0-32317 GCA_046757445.1 Acidobacteriota bacterium | reverse complement strand
GTGCGCAACTGGGGCACGCTGGCGGGCAGCTTGGCCCACGCCGACCCGGCCGCCGACTACGGCCCCGCGGCGCTGGCCTTCGAGGCCCGCCTTCAGGTCCAAGGCCCGTCGGGCGAGCGCACCCTTGCCGCCAAGGATCTATTTGCCGGTTTGTTGCAGACCAGCCTGGCGGCCGACGAGATCATCACCAGCGTCCGCTTTCCAGCTGCTGACGGCGTCGCCAGCGCCTATGAGAAGTTCGCCCAGCCGGCCTCCGGATTCGCCATCGTCGGCATCATGGCGGTGATCGGGAAGGACGCCGAGGGCAACTGTCGGGCGGCCCGCGTCGCGGCCACCGGTATCGGAGATCGGCCGCGCCGACTGTCGAGCCTGGAGGCCGCCCTGGCGGGCGGTGCCCTCGACGAGGCGACCGTCGCGGAGGCCTGCCAGCAGGCCGACAACGACCTCGAACAGGTCCGTGAAGATCTCTATGCGCAAGCCGACTACCGGCGACATCTGATCCGGGAGTTCTGCCGCAGGGCCATCCGCCGGGCGGCGGCCTCGTAACATTCGCGATCTTCCCTGCCCCGGACCTGTCGCCGTCGGCGTTATCGCCGTGGAGGATCGGTGAAGGCCAGCTGGAGGTTGGCGCCGGCGGAGCCGGCAATGACGAGCATGAGGTTTGTGCAGATGGCAACGACAGCGACCCTCGACCGAACAGCGCTTACCCGCCGCATCGTCGATGCCGCCGAGGGACTCAGCTTCACCCGTTGCGCCGTCGCCCCCGTCGAGCGGCTGGCGGCCGCGATACGGCTGCGCGAGTGGCTGTCCCGCGACATGCACGGCAGCATGGGATGGATGGCGCGCGATCGTGAGCGCCGGGAAGATCCCGCCAAGGTGGTGGCCGGCGCCCGCTCGGTGATCGTCGTGGCGATGAACTATTTCACCCCCGAGACGAGTTCGGATGACCGCCAAGCGGGCCGCATCTCCCGCTACGCCTGGGGGAACGAGTACCACCGCGTCCTCGGCGAGCGCCTCGAGAAGCTTCACCACCGGGTGCTGGAACTGCTGCCGACGGCCGTCGGACGATGGTACGTCGACACCGGGCCGGTGCTGGAGAAAGCCTGGGCCGAGCATGCCGGCTTGGGGTGGATCGGCAAGCACACCAACCTCATCGTCCGCGACCTCAGCTCCTGGATCTTTCTCGGCGCCTTGATCCTCGATCAGCCCCTGGAGTACGGCGCCCCACACCCCGACTTCTGCGGCACCTGCAACCGCTGCATCGAGATTTGCCCGACGCGGGCCATCGTCGCCCCCTATCTTCTCGACGCGCGCCGTTGCATCGCCTACCTGACCATCGAGAACCACGGCCCCATTCCCCGCCAATTCCGGCGTCAGATCGGCAACCATATCTTCGGCTGCGACGACTGCCAGGACGTCTGCCCTTGGAACCGCTTCGCAAAGCGTTCGCGGGCGGCGAAGGATTTCGCGGTGCGGCCAGAGAATCGCGCTCCGCGGCTGACGTCGCTGCTGGCGCTCAGCGACGAACAATTCCGCCACCGTTTCCGCGATAGCCCGGTGCGTCGCGCCAAGCGCTCCGGCTTCGTTCGCAACGTCGCCGTGGCTCTGGGCAACAGCGGCGATCGGGCGGCTGTGCCGCCGCTGGTCGAGGCCCTCGACGACCCCGAGCCCTTGGTGCGCGGCCACGTGGCCTGGGCCCTGGGCGAGCTCGGCGGTGAGCGAGCGAGGTCGGCTCTCGCGGCACGGTTGCCAGACGAGAAAGACCCTTGGGTCGGCGAGGAGATCGAGGCGGCGCTGGCGGGCTGATGTGACCCACCCCGCAACCGCCTGGAGATGTCCAGCAGGGAAAAAGCTGAGGATCAATGTGGTCACCAGTGCACCTCGTGAGGGGCGATGAGCCGCGGCCCTGCCCTCCGGCCATGCGCCGGCAGGGCGATCAGGCCGCGGTGCCGCCAGCGCCGTGCTAAGCTGGCTCGGCGCGGAGAGAGAAACGATGGCGCGAAGCTGGTCTGACAAGCTGCTGAATAACCCTGGTGGGTCTCGCCTAGCCCGCATTTCTCAACGGGTCGTGAAGCGAGCGGGCGCAGGGGCTGCGAGGACAAGGCGCGCGCCGGTTCGAGGGCGCAGGCGTACTCGTGCAGTACGTCGAGCCCTCGAGCCAAGCGCAACGCAGTCATCGCCTGCCATTGCGCTCGCGCAGCCACGAGCTGTTGAGAAATGCGGGCTAGCCCGAGCTTCTCAACGGCTCGCGGCTGCGCGCTTCTCGACCCGTATTGAGAAGCTCGGGCCATTTCATGCCAATAACGGCGCCGGCCGCGATTTTCTGGTGCCGGGTCGTCGACGGGGCAGGGCGGGCAGAATGCAACGTCCTGGAGAGAAATTCAAAAAAATGCAGGTTCCTTTTGGAAAAGTGCAAATTTTCGATCGGAAATTCCCACCTTGAAGAGTTTTATTCATTAGAGACAGCGGAGCTGGCCCGGGCAACGCAGGCTGGCCCGCGAGCAGGGCCCGAGAAGATGATTTTCAACGGATCGCAAAGAAAATCCAGCAGCACCGGCCAGCACCATCGGCAGTCCGCAGACCTCACCCGCCGGACCGGCGCACTTCTCATGGTCGTGCTTTTCCTCGGCCTCGGTGCCGACCAGCAACCCACCGAGCCGGCCGTAGGCGACGCAGCCCAGCTCGCCAACCAAAATCCCCTCCAGGAACGGTCATGGGCAGGATTCGGCGGTGCTCCGATCGACCAGGCCATGGCCGCGAGGTTGGAGCTCGAGCGGGCCGAAGGGGTGGTGGTCACCGTCGTTCACTCGGAGAGCCCGGCGGCGAAGGCCGGCATCGAGGCCCGTGACCTGGTCTTGGAGGCCGACATGGTCCGCATCACCGACGCCAGGGCATGGTCGGCAAGTATCGCCACCCTGCGGCCGGGCACGACGATCGACCTGCTCGTGCAGCGACAGGGCGAGCGACTGCACCTGCGCCTGACCATCGAACAGCTCCCCGCCCAGCCGAGCTAGCCTGCATTTCTCAACGGTGGTCGTCGCGAGGGTGCGGAGAGGCCCGCAGCAGGAGGGCGATGAGAAATCCGGGCTAGGCAAGGGCGGCGGCGCGGAGAAAGTCTTGCTCGATGCCACAGAGCACGCGCCGGGCCCATCGCCGTGAACAGGCCGCCGGCAGCGCTTCGAGGATCAAGCGCACACCTGCGCGCCGCCCACCCCAGACCGCACGCCCCGCGCGTCGCGCGCAGGAGCGAAAGTAACGATCGGTGAACAACATCATCAGCACCGCCGAGGCGCGCGCCAGGCTGAGGGGTCGGGGGCTGACGAACTCCACCAATCGTCGATAGGCCGGGGCGCGCCGCAACGCCATCAGCAACAGCTGCTCGCGCACCACCCGCACTCGCTCGACAAGATCGGCATCGCCGTCAACGGACCTGCCGAGGTCCTCCTTCAGCAGTGGGTGGTAAGCGATCCCCCGTCGCAGGTCTTTCTCGATGTCGCGAGTGACGTTGGCCAGTTGCACCATCTCGCCGACGGTCATGGCATCGCGCCCAACCTGCTCGGGAAGGCCGGCGTCGCCGACCTGGCACAGGCGCAACAAGCGGCTGGCGAACCGCACTGGGTGTCCCAGCACATTTCGGCAGTAGCGCGCAAGCTGGGCTTCGTTCTCGAGTACCCCCGACTGCCGGTGGAAGGTGGCCGAGGACCAGCGCATGCCCTCCGACATGTCATGGACCAAGGTCTGGATCAGCTCCCGCTCCCGCTGCGCGAGGGTCAGGTAGACGCGATCCACGAGCGCGTGCCGCTCGACCAGAAGCAGATGGGTCGCGTCTCGTAGGTCGCGTCCACGACCTTCGGCGATCCGCGGCGCTGCCAGCAAACCGGCGGCCTTGGCCCTCGCCGCGCCGCTCGCAGGGGCGGCGGTGCCAACGGCACCTGCGGCGGCCCTGGGGCCGTCGGGAACGGTGGCACTGGAGCCGGCCTTCGAGGCTCGTGGCCCTCGCACCGAGGCCCCGAACCGCTCGCCGAAGCTCCGCAGCGCTTCCTCGCGCTCGCTGGCTGCCTCGAGCAGATCCTCGTAGGTATCCAGCATCCTGCAATACAGATAAGCGACGGCGGCCACCCTGGCCGCTCGCCCCGGCAACAGAGCGATACAGGCGGAGAACGTGCGGGCGGCGTGGGGCAGGATGGCCCAGACGAAATGCTCGGGATCGCTAATATCGGAAAGGCGACGCAGGTCGGGGCGATCGCGATCTACCATGACATCCCGCGCCAACAGAAACGGCCGGCGCAGGGCAAAGGGAACCGTGTACATGGGGCGCCATATTAGCTCACCCACTTGGAGGTCGGCCAATCGGCAACCACGGATGTCAGCGCAAGCGCGCTGAGAGCGGCCGGCCTTCCGACCACCAAGGAGCTCCTATCGACGATTCCTTCCCTCGAACTTCACACGCATCTTATCTAACGGCCTGGCGATCAGCAGCGGGCCGAAGGCCGGTCCATCTGCATCGGCTTGTTATCTGGCCTCCTGCCGGGGACCTAACTGGACCTGCAGTCTCGGTAAACATCGGGTGTCTCGCTTGGTACGTCGTGGACCGATGCCGTTCGCCATCGGCCAAATCATCGACCTGCAGGCTACATAGCGTCGCGCACAGCCGTCAGGACCTCCTCGGCGTTCGGCCAGGGTCGGCCTAAGAGCTTGGCGAGCAGTCCACCCTTCCGGGAAACGATTGGTCGGCCATCGACGACGATGTCAAACTGCCCGCGCCGACCCTTTTGGAGCTCGACGGGAGTCCCCAGAGCATCATGGATCAGGGCAGCGAGACTCGCTGCCTTCTTGGCGGTTGCGCTTCAGGTCTCGCAGTAGACGATTCGGATATCCATAGCGTGTAGTGTAGCAAATCTCCGTCGCCGCAGATTACCCACTCGAGAAGAACGACATCAGGCAAAATCCGCGCTTAGAGGAAGGCCAGATGACTTCACCGGCGCGGATCAAGAAAACTCCGGCCTTCCATTCTGAGAAAGACGCCTTTCTCTTGTCCAGATAACGGGTCGGCGCCTGAGCTGCGCGCCGAGGTGACGGACTGTACCTTGTTGTTCGGCTTCGGTTCGTCCACCGGATTAAGAGTTCGTCCCGGCTTCCGCCTGACACGGATCTCGTGCTTCATTCACCGTGACGTAGTAGCCGTCCGGATCACGAACAACGAACGCACCCATTGGAGTCACTCGAGCCGAGCACCTCGCTCCTTCAGAAGTTCCCGGAGCACCGAGCGGTGGCATCGTGACTCGTCTGCGCAGTAACACCCAACTGAGAAGTTTGTTTGGTGTGACATTGCGGCCAGAAGCTTGAGGATTCGGATCTTGTCCGGTGCAGCCATCTCTCCGCGATATCCCTTCACGAAGGCGGCCCACTGTCGCTCGGTCCCCGCGGCCTGCGCAAGCTTTACTGCTTGGGCGTTTGGGGCTAGCTCGGGGAACCACACGTCATACCAGTTCTGCGCGGCGTGCTTGCTCTTCGGAACACCCCGGGGCGGGCGTCTCACCGTGCCGATGCGCAGGCCTTCGCCCCGCGCCCGAGGAGTACCGAGCCGCACGATACGCACCATCATTGGCCCCGAGGTCGATTTTTGACTGCTTCGTTCATGCCGCCATCTAACGGCTGGCGGTTGAGCTGCGCGGCGTCAGCCGTGTCAGCTCCTACCGCTTGTTATCTGGCGAGGCTACCTGGCCTGAGTTCGCTTCCTAACTTCTTTGGCCAGCCGATCGCCAAATGCGTCTTGCTCCACGTCAAGCTCGTAGTCGGCCTGCAGGCCCAGCCAAAACTGAGGGGACGTGCCGAAGTATCGGGCCAAGCGAAGAGCCGTGTTGGCGGTAATACCGCGCTTCTGAAGCACGATCTCGTTGATCCGGCGCGCATGAACCCCGATGTCGAGGGCCAGGCGGTTTTGGCTTAGCCCCATTGGCTTCAGGAACTCCTCAAGCAATACTTCTCCTGGATGGACCGGCTGTAGCTTCTCTTTAGGCACTGTCTTTTCTCCTAGTGGTAGTCGACGATCTCCACGTCGTACGCGTCGCCGTCACGCCACCTGAAGCAGATCCGCCATTGATCGTTGATCCGAACACTGCGCTGGCCTTTCCGGTTGCCACTCAACTTCTCAAGCCGATTCGCTGGAGGGCTTCGCAAATCGGCAAGATTCCTGGAGTTGTTCAACATTCGTAGCTTCCGCAGTGCAACCTGCTGTATGTCTTGCGGCAAGCGCCGCGACCGTTCTCGCGAGTAGACTTTGGCGGTCTCCTTGTCCCGGAAGGATTTGATCACTCATCAAGTATATAACGAGATGCGCTAAACGGAGAGCGCCAAGAACTTGTGCTGGCCGAAAGCCTTGTGCAGCGCTTCAACTGCGGGCGCAGCGTTCCAGCGCACGATCATGCTGCCGGACAGCGCTGAACCTCGACTCCAGCACGGCCGCAGAAAGTCAACGCGCTCGTCAGCAACCTGTAACAGGGACCTTTCAGTTCTCCGCTTCCCGGTGCCTCTCGAACCAGGCCAGGATATGCGCCACCTTGGCGATCAAGTAGCTCGGGCGTGAGGCGATGCCGTGCGAGGCCTCGGGGATGCGCACCATCGCAGCGTCCACCTTGCGCAGCTTCAGCGCCTCGTAGAACTGCTCGGTCTCGGAGATCGGCGTGCGGTAGTCGATCTCACCGGTCAGCAGCATCGTCGGCGTGGTGACGTTGCCCACATAGGCGATCGGGCTGCGTCGCATGTAGTGATCCGGCTGGTCCCACGGGTAGCCGGGAAACCAGTACTTGTAGAAGAAGGCCGGGCCGTCGGAGGTGAGCACGAAGCTGTACCAGTTGATCACCGGCTTGGCTACCGCCGCCGCCCTGAAGCGGTCGGTGTGGCCGACGATCCAGGCGGAGAGCACGCCACCGCCGCTGCCGCCGGTGACGAATAGCTGGCCCTCGTCGACGTAGCCGCGCGCCAGCACCGCGTCTACGCCCGACATCAGATCGTCATAGTCCTGCCCCGGGTAGTTGTGGTGGATGAGATTGCTGAACTCCTCGCCGTAGCTGGTGCTGCCGCGTGGGTTGGTGTACAGCACCACGTATCCAGCTGCTGCGTAGAGTTGAATCTCGGCCGAGAAGCGATCGCCGTAGTTGGCGAAGGGCCCACCGTGGATCTCGAGAATCAGCGGGTACTTCTTGCTGGCATCGAAGTCGGGTGGCTTGACGATCCAACCCTGGATCTTGCGATCGTCGAAGCTCGACTCGTACCAGGTTTCCTCCACATCGCCGAGCTTCTTGTAGCCGAGCAGATCGTCATTGAGGTGGGTGAGGCGCCGGCCCTCCGGGACGCTGGCCGGCGACGGTGAACGGTGCGCTGACGTTCCACTACCCCCGCTGGCCCGACCAGCTGCCTTCCTCCCGCCGGCCACTGCCACTTCCGCCGGATGATCCGGGCGGCTTTCGGTAAAGGCCAAGCGCCCGTCTCGCGACACCGAGAACTGACCACCCGAGTAGGGCCGACCGAGGGAGAGGCCGCCCACGTCACGAGCCAGATCCTGAACCTCGCCATCCAGCGAGATGAAGGCGATGCGGGTGTTGCCCTCGGTATCGTACTGCAAGTAAAGACCGCGGCCGTCGGCGCTCCAGGTGTGCCCTTGCACGTCGCGGTCGAGATCGCTGCTGATCGGCCGGCTGCCGTTGCCGTCACGGTTCATGACGTAGAGCCTGGTCACCTGGTAGCCCTGGTAGCGCTCATCGTAGCCGAGATAGGCGACCCTGCTGCCGTCCGGCGACAGCACTGGGGCGGAGTCGGGACCATGGCGAGAGGTCAGCGCCGTGACCTCGCCATCTTGGAGCGACACCTCGTAGATCTCCGAGTCGGCAGGGTCGTACTCCCAGCCCTGGTGACGGTTGGCGGAGAAGATCAGCTGCTTGCCGTCGGCGGTCCACGAGAGCACACCACCGTGGTTGTAAGGCCCCGAGGTGATCTGGCGCGGGGTGCCACCGTCGGCGGGAAGCACGAACAGGTGCGAGTAGCCATTCTCTAGATACCCCGCACCGTCAGCGCGATACTGCAACTTGGTGATCACCTTGGCCGGCTCGGCCCACTTAGCCCCGCGAGGCTTCGGGGGCATCTTCACGAACGGCTCGGCGGTCTCCGGAACGAACATCGAGAAGGCGATCCAGTCGCCGTCAGGCGACCAGTAGACACTGTTCGGCGTGCGGGTGAGATTGGTCAGCTTGGCCGTCTGGCCGGCATCCATCCAGCGCAGCCACAGCTCCACTCCGCCTTCCTTGGTCGAGGCGTAGAGCAGGCGCGTGCCGTCAGGTGACCAGCGCGGGGAGGAATCGCTCTCGTTGCCGGTAGTCAGCGGCCGGTTACCGGAGCCGTCGAAGTTGATGATCCACAGGTTCGACCGCGCCTGGTCGCTCATGATGTCGATGAAGTTGCGGACGTAGACGATTTTCTCCCCATCCGGCGAGATCTGCGGATCTGACGCCCACTCGAGCTGGAAGACGTCGATCGGCTCCAGCTTTTGCTCGTTGCCGGTTGCAGCCTCGCCCCGCCGGACCTGAAGCGGCAGGGTCACCGCCAGACATCCCATCAGAAGCACCACCGTCGTCTTCCTCATCGCTAGTCTCCTCTGGGTTTCGCTAGCCACCACGCGATCACCACGCCTGGCAGACCGCGAACCTGTCTCTCATCCTGTCTCGGGATCTCCCGCTAACCCGCATTTCTCATCGCGCTACGTCGCGAGGGCGCGGAGAGCGATGAGAAGTGCGGGCTAAGCCCGTCCAGCCATTTATAGGCCAGCAAACCATGCCAACGCCACCGAACGACTACCGTGCGGCCAGCACCACGCGGCCTTCTCCTGGCCTCCGAGCCTGATGCCACACTTTCTGGTGTGTCAGGCAATCGGTCGATAAGATCGTCGCTACCATGGATCGACTGCTACAGGACCTCCGTTACGGACTGCGCATGCTGGCCAACAACCCCGGCTTCACCGCCGTCGCTGTCATCACCCTGGCCCTCGGTATCGGTGCCAACACCTCTATCTTCAGTCTCGTCAACGCCCTGCTCCTGCGGCCGCTACCTCGCATCCAGGAGCCCGACCGGCTGGTCGCGATCTACACTACACACGATGGGAGGTATACCGGCGTCTCTTCGTACATGGACTACCTCGACTTCCGCCAGCGCAACGAGGTGTTCGAGGACTTGGCCGTCTACAAGCCGCTGCTGATGGACCTGTCCAGCGAAGATCTCACCGAGCGCGTCCAGGGGATGATCGTTTCCGCCAGCTATTTCTCCGTCCTCGGCGTGCAGCCGGCCCGTGGCCGCTTCTTTCTCCCCGAGGAAGACCGGACGCCCGGCACCGAGGCCGTCGCTGTCCTCGGTTACGGCCTCTGGCAGTTACGCTTCGGCGCCGACCCTGGGATCGTCGGCCGCTCCGTTGTCCTCAACGGCCGCGCTTTCACCGTCGTCGGCGTGGCACCCGAAGGCTTCCGCGGAACTGACCTGGAAGAAGTACCCGAGATCTTCGCCCCGATGATGATGCAGCCGCACTTCATGCCCGCCTACGGGAACCTGCTAGAGCGGCGGGGATGGGGAGGAATCCTGATCGTCGGGCGGCTGCGGCAACAAGCAACCCTGTCGCAGGCCCGTGCCAACCTGGCGACCCTGTCTGCATGGCTCAAGCAGGAGTACCCACGCACCACGGAGCACCGTGAGTACAGCCTCGTGCCTTTCACCCAGGCGGCCGTCTCTCCCGAGGCCCGCGCCGACGTCGTCCGCCTCAGCTGGTTGCTATTGGGCGTCGTCGGCATGGTGCTCCTGATCGCCTGCGTCAACGTCGCCAACCTGCTGCTGGCGCGCAGCAGCCGGCGCCGCAGGGAGATCGCCGTGCGCCAGGCCATCGGGGCAGCAAGAGGAAGGCTGGTGCGACAGTTGTTGCTCGAGAGCGTCACCCTGTCGCTGTTCGGCGGCGCGGCGGGGTTGCTGCTGGGTGTCTGGAGCAACCGCTTCCTGCGGGCGTTGCCCCTGCCGTTCCACCTCGACCTCAGTCTCGACCTGAGGATCCTCGCCTTCACCTTTCTGCTGTCCTTGCTGACGGGAGTTCTCTTCGGCGTCGCCCCGGCCCTCGAGGCCACCCGCGCTCACCCCGCTTCGCACTTGCGCGCTGCGGTCGCAGACGGCGGCCGTGCCCAGGGCCGTAGATGGGGCAACGTGCTGGTGGTGGCGCAGGTGGCGCTGTCGCTGCTGTTGCTGATCGCCGCCGGCCTCTTCGCCAGGACGCTCATCAACCTCGGAACCATCGAGCTGGGCTTCGACGCGAAAAACGTCCTCGTAGCGACCCTCGATCCGGCCCTGCAGGGATACGAAGGGACCGAGGTCCTCGACTTCTACCAGCGCTTGATGGACCGCATCGACTCCTTGCCAGGGGTGGGTGCGGCGAGCCTGGTGAGCAACCTGCCCGGTCCGGGCAACGATGACGTCACCAGCATCGCCGTGGAGGGCTACGATCCAGGCCCCGGCAACAGCCTGAGCATCAGCTTCAACCTCGTCGGCGTGAACTACTTCCGCACCATGGGCATCCCCATCCTGCGTGGCCGCGCCTTCAGCGATCGGGACGACCGCAACGCACCCCAGGTAGCGGTTATCAACGAGACGGCGGCCCGCGCCTTCCGGCAGAGCACCGGCAGGGACGAGCTGGGTGCCCGGGTCAGCTCCGAAGGCCCGGAGGGTCCGTTCGTGGAAGTCATCGGCATCGCCGCCGACAGCAAGACCGGCAACCTGCGCGCCGATCCCGTGCCGCTCATCTATCTTCTCCAGCGGCAGCTGGCCATGGGCAATTGGTCGAGAATGACGCTGTTGGTGCGCACCGGGGGCGACCCCCTCGGCTTGCTGCCCTCGGTGCGGGCCGCGGTCGAGGCGATCGACCCCAACATTCCAGTCTTCAACGTCGGTACCCTCGAGGCCCACCTCGCCATCACCCTGGTACAGGAGCGCCTCTCCGCCACGCTGCTGGTGATCTCGGCACTACTTGCCTTGCTGCTGGCTGCCGTCGGGCTCTATGGAGTGCTCTCCTATTCAGTCAGCCAGCGCACCCGTGAGCTCGGCCTGCGCATGGCTCTCGGCGCTCACGCCGGCGACCTCCTCAAGTCGGTGGTGTGGCAGGGCATGATGCTGGTGGCCTCCGGGGTGTTGATCGGCTTGCTTGCCGCCTTCGCCGCAGCCCGGCTGCTGTCGAGCTTCCTATTCGGGGTCACCGGCACCGATCCACTGACCTACCTGGGTGTATCGGCGCTGCTCGCCGCGGTGTCGCTGCTGGCCAGCTATCTGCCGGCGCGCCGCGCCACCCGGGTGGATCCGATGATCGCTCTGCGCAGCGAATAGCCGCGCCCGCAGCAGCAAACCGTTGAGATATGCGGGTTAGCGATCGAGCGATGCTGGGCGTAGTCGGTTGACGGTCGCCGCCGTTACCCGAGCCAACCATGCGCGCGCGCCTTCGCCGACGATGCCCGCCTCGAGGGAATCGAAAACAGCGTAGGCCACCGGCACCACCAAGAGGGTCAGGAAAAGGCAGAGCGACTGGCCACCGATGATGGTGACACCAATGGCCGACCGTTGCGCGCCGCCGATGCCGAGTCCCAGGGCGGTCGGCACGAGGCCTGCCAGAATCGCCGAAGTGGTCATGAGAATCGGGCGCAAGCGAGTACGACATGCCTCGATGATCGCCTCACGACAAGGCACCCCCTGTGCCCTGAGCACGTTGGTGTAATCGACCTGAAGGATCGAGTTCTTCTTGACGATCCCCAACAGCAGCAACATTCCAAGGGCACTCCACAAGTTCAGCGTGCGGCCGGTTATCCACAGGCTGAACAGCGCAAAGGGCACCGAGAGCGGCAACACCAGCATGATGACGATGGGCTGCACAAAGCTCTCGAACTGCGCTGCCAGAACCATGTACATGAAGATGCTGGCCATGGATATAGCCATGATCAGGTTCTTGGTCGTCTCGTCGAGAATCTTCGTCTGGCCGGTGAATCGCGCCGTGTAGCCAGGCTGGAGATCAAGCTCTGCAATCGCTCTCGCGACATCCCTCGACGTCTGATCGAGCGGATATCCCGGGGTGATGCTCGAGTACATGCCGATCATGAACTGGCGATTGTATCGCTGGATGATCGTCGGCCCGAGCCCGCGCTGGAGCTGCGCGATGTTGTCGATCCGGACGGGACCGCTCCTCGATGATGGCACTGTCAATCTTCCGACAGCTTCCATGTTACGCCGCTGATCTTCACGGACACGGATCTTGACAGGATACTGCTCACCGCCTTCTCGATAGGTCGAGATCTCGTCGTCGCCGCTGACCATGAGCCTGAGCGCTCTGGCGACATCAGAAATGCGAACGCCCAGATCCGCCGCTCGTTGTCGATCGATCGCTACCCTGATTTCCGGGTTGCTGATGTTTACGATCACTTTGGTATCGGCCAGGCTCGGCAGTTGTTCCGCTTTGGCTAGCAACTGCATCGCATAATCGGCCAAACGGGCAAGATCAGGACCGAGCAGGTTGACCCGAATCGGAACTCCACCAACCTCGCCACCACCGAGGGCGCCCTTTTGCAGCACCACCGGCTTGTACGACGGGTGGGCGGAGAGAAGCTTCCGGGCTCGTGTCACAACTTCGGCCTGGGTCAGCCTTCGTTCCTCCAGCGGCTCGAGCTGTACAAGGAGGTGAGAGTGGTTCGGCCGTTCGAAAATGGTGGGCTCGACGTGCGCCACTCCCTCGAGCTTCGCAATCTCTCTCCCCAGATCGAGAACGAGCTCCGACATCCCCTCCAGAGACGTTCCCTCCGGCCCGTCGACCGTGATCGTGAACTCGCCCATGTCCTCATTCGGGATGAACGATCGGCCGACCATCCGGTTCAGCGGGAAAGTGAGCAAGAAGGTTCCAACCGCTATGGACATGATCAAGCGTGGATGTTCTAGCGCCCAGCGAAGCGAGCGAGTGTAAAGGTTGTCCAGGCAGACAAAAAACCGGCTTTCCTTGGTCTTGTGCTGTGTGCTCGAAGCCTTCAAGAACCTGGAACTCAGCATCGGCGTCAGCGTGAAGCTGACGAACATGGACACCATGATCGAAAACGCCATCGTCCAGCCGAACGGGTTGATGAAGCTGTGCGCATAACCGGTCATGAAGGCAATCGGCAGGAAGATAACGACCAGCGAGAGGGTGGTCGCCAGAACCGCCAGGGTCACTTCGCGGGTGCCCTGGATGGCTGCCTCAAAGGGTGATTTCCCCCGCTCCTCCATGTAGCGGAAGATGTTCTCGAGCACCACGATAGCGTCGTCGATGACAATGCCCACTGCCAGCGTCAGGCCGAGCAAGGTCATGTTGTTGAGAGTGAATCCCAGCGCCCGCATCAGCGTAAACGAGGAGACGATCGAGGCCGGAATGGCCAGCGAGGCAATGACCACCGCCCGCAGGTCGCTGATGAAGAACATGACCACCAGGCTGGCCAACAAGCTGCCCCAAAAGAGGTGCTCCTCGAGCGACGCGATCGAGGCATAGATGAACCGCGAGTCGTCCCGCGTAACGACGGTCCGGACCGAGGCTGGAAGCACCGACCTCACCTGGTTCAGTTTCGCCTTGATCGCCTCGATGACTCGAATGGTGTTCTGTCCTGACTGACGGCGGACATCCAGCACCACCGCTTCATGGCCGTCGAGCCAAGCCCCGGTTCTCGGCTCTTCAACGGTATCTTCAACCTGGCCGATGTCGTCGATGGTGACCGGTGTCCCGGCAACGGTGGCGACGACAATATGGGCGAATTGATCGACGGCGCCGATGCGGCCGAGTGTTCGCAGCTGCAGCTCAGCCTTGCCCTGCTCGACCCGACCTCCCGGAATCTCCACATTCTCCGACTGGATCGCATTGCGCACATCCTCGATCGACAAACCATGGGCGTTCAGCCTTTCGATATCCAGCGTCACATGGATCTCGCGCTGGCGGCCGCCAGCCAGCGTTATCTCTCCCACGCCGTCAACCGTCTCGAGCGCTCGCTTGATCTGCTTGTCGGCCAGCTCGGTAAGCGTACGGAGGCTCATCTCATCGCTGGAGACCACGACGGTGATGACCGGGGCGGCATCCGGGTCGGCCTTCTGGATCACCGGGGGCAACACCTGCGGGGGCAAGCGACGCATGACGCCAGCAATCTTTTCCCGTACATCCTGCGCCGCTCCACCGAGCTCGCGACTGAGCACGAATCGGCAAGTAATCCTGGCGTTGCCGTCCCGAACCGTCGCCGTCATCTCGTCCAAGCCCGAGATGCTGCTCAGGGCCGCTTCCACCGGCTCGACAATGGCGCTGTTGATCTCATCAGGGCTGGCGCCGGGAAGATCGATGCGCACTGAGACCACCGCCGGATCCGCTTTGGGAAACAAATCGACGTTCAGGTCGCGGAACGAGAAAACGCCGAGCACCACGAGCGTCATCACCAGCATGGTGGCGAAGACCGGCCGCCGCACACAGAGCTCGGAGAGAGACATTCTCACTGCCCTGCTTGCATGGGGGCATAGCGGAGGCCGTCAGAGAGTTGCTCGACCTCTGAAATGGCCACCAGGTCGCCGGGCGAAATGCCGGCGGTCACTTCCACCCGATCTCCAAGTCGATCACCGAGCTCGACCTCATGCGAGGCCAGCTGCTCGCCCTCGACGATGAACACCCGGTTGACGCCGTATCGATACTGGAGGGCGTACACGGGCAACGTCAGGATCGACTCGACTTTGTCGGTGGTTATCTGCAGCCGCGCGAAGGTGCCGGGCTTGAGCAGATCGTTATCATTGGGCACTCGCACCTCGAGAGGGAAGGCTCGGGTTCGAGGATTCACCGCAGGACTGATGCGAGTAATCGTTCCGGAGAAGGCGCGGTCGGGATAGGCGTCCACATGCAGCTCCACACTCTGGCCGGCCTTCAGCCAGGGAGCCATGCGCTCGGGAACCTCGGCCAGGGCTTTGAGAGGATTGACACGCACCAGTCTCATGACCTCGCTCTGAACGCGAAGGTACTGTCCAGGCGACACCAATCGCTTCTCGATATAGCCGTCGAACGGTGCCCGGATCATGGCGTCGTGCAGCTCTCGTTCCGCCAGCCGCATGTTGGCCGCGGCGACATCGATGTCGGCGCGTCGATTGCGGGCGTTCTTCAGGGCTACCTCGTAGTTGGCCTTGGCAGACTGGTGCCTGGTCTCCACTTCGTCTCGCTGTTGCTGTGGAAGTAGCTCTTGTTGGAAGAGCTCCCTGGCTCGCTTCCACGATCGCTCGGCCTGGGCCAACTCGGCCGCCGCTCTCTGCACCTCGGGAATGGATTCGATGTCAGGCAGAGCACCCTCTGGGCCTGCAGCCCCGTAACGGGCCACCGCCATTTCGTAGGCGGCGCGTTGTTCTTCGAGCCTGTACTGGAGTTTCTCTCTATCCAGCTCTACCAGTACCTGGCCCTGCTGCACCGGATCGCCCAGGTCGGCCAGGATGCGGACAACTTTGCCTGCAACCTCGGCCGAAAGCGTTACGGCATCCCAGGCGGCCAGCGTGCCGACGGCCTCCACCGCCCGGTGTACATCCATGCTTCTGACGGTCTCGACCTGAACCCGCCTCCCGGCCTGCTGGCCTTCGACATCCTCACCGCCCCCCCCTGACGGCAGACAGGCCGGCAGAAAGAGCACGAGAAGCAGGGAAAGCCGTAAGGATCGATGCATTCGTTGTGGCGGTGGCCAACCGGCCGGCTGCGGCCAGAATGCTGTCAGTGCAGAGTTAGGACTGTAGCTGAGTATCTCCCCGCTGGCCCAGAGGCAGGTATCAGCGCGGTTACGCTCTCTGAGACCTTCTCGATTGGCGCACGGGGGAAAAGACGTGGAGGCTACATCGCGCGCTGTACCACCATCATGGTGAGATCGTCGACCCTGTGCATCCCGGATTGAAAGGAGGACAGATCGTCGAGACAAGCGGCGGCCAGCGCAGCAGGCTCGAGGTCGCAGCTTCCCTCCAGGACGCGCGCTAGCCCCTCGATTCCGTATTCCTTTCTTGATCGATCAGGCGCCTCGGTAAGTCCGTCGGTATAGAGGAACAGGGTGTCGCCGGGTGACAGGCGTACCCTGTGCGCACGGTACGAGCTGCTGTCGAAGACGCCGACCGGGAGCCCGGTGGTGTCCACCGTCTCCACCGTGCCGCCACGGATCAGCAGCGGCGGCATATGGCCGGCGTTGCAGATCTCGACCTCGCCGTCTGCTGTGGCCCGGCCACAGACCAGGGTGGCGTAGTGGCCGGAGATCGTGCTCTCGCTGAAGATTCGGTTCGCTCGCTCCACCATCTGAGGAATGGCAAGGCCGACATCGATGAGGCTGCGAAACAAGGCGTTGAGGTGGGCCATGAGAAAGGACGCGGCGACACCCTTTCCCGAGACGTCTCCGAGGAGAAAGTAGAGCGTTCCCCCGTCGCTCTCTCGAGTCACAAGGTCACAGTAGTCGCCGCTCACCGGCCCCGCCGGCTGATATCGATAGTGCGTCTGCCAGCCGGCGAAGGTGAGGTCTTGCATGGGCAGGAGGCCCGACTGGATGCGCCATGCCAGGTCCAGATCCCGCTCGAGCGCGCGCTGCTGCTCGGGGGTGAGACAGCAGAGGCAATACTGGGTCAGAGGATTGGCGGCGAGGAAATCATCCCCGACCGCCTCCCCACAGAGCTCACACATACCCAGTATGCCTCCATCATGTCGATCGAGCGCCGAGTCCACCTCGCCGAGCAGCCGCACCAGATCCGGCGCCTCGCCGACCTCGGAGATGACGGCCGCGAGCCTTTCTCGGCGTTCCACCAGTTCACTTCCCATCGAGCACCTGGCCGCAATTTCCATCGTCCCTCCTCCCGACCCTCCCCGCCGGTTCCTCTGTTTCTTTATGAGTCACGGGCAGCCTATCCGGACAATCAAGAATTGACGACCCGATCCTTGCTGCTGGTTCCCGGGCGAGGTGGCGAAAACGGCTCGCGGGCAGCTTCGCCCGGGCGGCGGCGGCGTAGGTTACGGCATAGTCTGTAGTTCCCTCGACGCCCTCGGCGGCCGGCTTCTTCTCAGTCTTGTGCTGGTCTGCGGGTATTCGGCCATTCGCCAGCCAAGCGTCTTGATCATCTACTGTAACTGGCTATAATGAAGTTAGTGGTTACCCTAGTCCGCGATGAGGTAACCTGTCAAGTCGCTATAGATAGTTACACGGAGGGACCTCTGCAGGGCGATGGAGACTGAATTCGAGTTTTCCGGCGGGCGCCTTTGCCTGGACTTCGCCAACGCACGGCGTGCCCTGAGCAAGGGGGATCCGCGACGTCGCTACGCCAGTCTGCTGCGATGGAGCCAGCTGGCCGGCTCGGTCTCGGAACAACAGACTCGACGTCTGGCTGGCGCCGCGGCTCGCCGGCCCGCCGAGGCCAAGGCCGTCGTCGAGCGTGCCGGGCATCTGGGAGAGGCCATCAACGGGATCTTCACCTCCCTGGCGGCCGGCAGGCAGCCCGCCTCAGCGGCCGTCGGGGTGCTGAACGCCGAGCTCGCCAGGGCGATGAGCGAGGCCCGACTCGTGCCCACCAACGGCGGCTTCAGCTGGGGCTGGTCGAGGACGAAAGCCCCTCTCGAGAGCGTGCTCTGGCCGGTGGCACGATCGGCGGCCGATCTGCTGGTTTCAGAAGAGATCGTCAGCGTGAAGGTCTGCTCCGACGCTACCTGTCTTGACCTCTTCGTCGACGCCACCAAGAACCACCGGCGGCGGTGGTGCGACATGAAGGTGTGCGGCAACAGGGCCAAGGTCCGACGCTTTCGGGCACGCCAGCGAGCAGAGCCCATGGAGTCAGTTTCGCCGGGCAAGCGGGCAGGCCAAGGCAGGCGGGATTAGGGCCGCGAGATTGAGCCCACCGCACTTGCCGCTGTCGACCCGGCAGCGGGAACGAGCACGGTGACGCTCTCGGCCACCTTCTCGATTCGCGCCCGGGTAAAGAAGACCGGGAAGAACTTGTCCTTCGCCCACAGCTCGAACAGGTCATCGTAGTGGGGGCTGTCGGGGTCGCCCGACTGGCCTGGGTTGTTCATCCCCACCGAGCTGTCCCAGCTACCAGTGTCGGCGATGATGCGGAACGAGGCGCCAGCGGTCTGATTGTTGCCGCCACCGGTGTTGCCGACGGTATAGCTGTTGCCGCCCCGCGGCAGCGGCCCCACCTCCAGCTTTCGGCGCAGCTCTTCGTCGACGGCGCCGCTGAGGGGATGGTGGAGGAGGACGTGTTTGTAGCGTTCCTGTCCATACCTCCAGCCGCTCATCTGCGGGCCCAGCCGCTCCATCAGGTCGCGCACCGCCTCCTCGAGGCTGGCCAGCAGCAGGCGGTCGCGGCCAGCGATGGGGTCGGGACCGAACCCACCAGGGGGAGCGATGAGCCAGGCGATGATTCTACTCATCGAGATGCCGCGGATGAGCTGCCGCCCTTCGGCAGGAATGAACCGATCCCCGACGTTGTCCTGCAGCCGCCGCTCCCAGGCCACGTAGATGCCGGCGGTGACGGAATCCTTATCCAGTACGTAGTCCCAATCGAGCAGCATCTGCCGGGCCTTCTCCACCCTCGCGTCGGCGGCAGTCAACCCCTCTAGCAACGGCACCAGCGTGCGCGCCGGAATCGAGAGGTAGTCGGTCTGCAGCCTCATCATCTCCATCATCGACAGCTTGCGGCCGGAGCCGAGGACTTCCTCGATGCGTGCCGCCCGGTAGGGGTCCGACCAGGACCAACCGACGGCGTCCCGGTAGGGGTAGTCAGGAGGAATCAGGTCGTTGTTCGCCGTCGCCCAGAAGCCCTTGTCGGGGTTGTGGAGATGCGGCTTCGCCTTGATCGGCAGGTAGCCGTCCCACTCGTAGCGGCCATCGCCAGGCACCGGCACCAAGCCGCTCCAGTTGCGGCGGATCGGCGCGATGCCCACGGCCTGCCAGCCGATATCCCCGTGGACATCGGCCCATACCATGTTCTCGCCGGGGATGTTGGAGTAGCTGCACGCCTGCCGGAACTCCTGCCAGTTGCGGGCCTGGTCCATGCGCAGGCTCGCCAGGTACGGCGATCCTCCCACCTCTCTCCAGGCAGCGCGCACGGCGTAGGCCTTGTGGTGCTGCCTGTCCTCCCAGACCACCGGGCCGTGGCGCGTGTACTTCAGCTCGACACTGACCGTAGCCTCGCCCTTTACAGGAATCGATTCCTCGATCACTTGCATCGGCAGCCATTGGCCACGGTAGCGGTACTGCAACGAGTTTTCGGGGTTGGTGTCGTAAACGTAGAGGTCCTCGCCGTCGGTCCCAAAGACCGTCAACCCCCAGGCCCCGTACTCGTTGTGGCCGATCGAGACCCCCGGAATCTCCGGCTCGCCGCCGCCGATGACGTTCCAGCCCGGCCCCACGAGGTGCACCCAGTAGCGCAGCGAGGGGACGGCCTGGGCGCGATGCGGGTCGTTGGCCATCATGGCATGGCCGCTCAACGTCAGCCGGCCGCTGACTACCCAGTTGTTGCTACCGATCTCCTGTTGCTGCTGCCAGCGGGGCCCGGCCAGAGCCGTAGCGGCGGAGGCCAGGCGTAGGAGGGCTTCCTCGCTACCACGATGGGAGGTGACGAGGTCCTCGGGCCGGAAAGTAATGCTCCTACGGAAGGCGTTGTAAAGCCCGAGGATGTCGTCAAACAACAGCTCCGGGTCGATGGCCTCATCGAGGGCGATTTCTGGTTCTCCGGGGTGCAAGTTCGACAGCTTCTTCACCTTCTCCGGCCCCAGCCGGGCGACCGCTCGGCCGATGTTCAACTCCCGCACGATGTTTCCCAGCAGCCCCTGGTGCCGCGAGATCACCACCTCTGGAGTCCACCTGCCGGGCTTGATACCCAGCAGCTCGAACTCGATTGGCAACAGGTCGGGGTGCTGCTCGGTCTCCTCGACGTAGGCGTTGATCCCGTTCACGAACGAGGTGATGATCGCCTTCCCCCGGGGATGGTAGTGGGCCATCTCCTGCTCGAGATCGCCGCGGAAGCGGAAAAGCCGGGTGCCGATGTCCCGCTTCAGCTCCCTGCGGCCAAGGATCTCCGCCACCGTGCCGCTCGCCTGGCGTCGCCAGACCTCGAGCTGGAACAGACGATCGCGGGCGGCGTTGTACCCCTGCGCAAAAAACAGGTCCTCTTCACTGTCGGCGTAGATGTGGGAGATCCCCCAACGGTCCTTGATGATCTCGACCGGTCGCGAAAGGTCGCGCAGACGGACCGTCTTGGTCCCGCCCTGGCCAAGAGCCGGCAGCTGACCGTGGACTCCCGAGGCTAGGCCTGAGGAGAGCTCACCGCTGCCGACGATCGGCGCTGTCGAGAAGATTGCTGTTGCCAGCACGACAATGAGGCAAAGGTAGCATCGACGGCCCACGGCTCCTCCTTCGCTGTTGAGGCGTCTCGGCAATCACCGGATGGCTTAAAAGGTAAGCGGAACTTTGTCTGCTCGTCCACCGGCCATCGGCAGCCGCCTGACACGCTGAGGGAGCACCCCCGTGTCGCGGTCTTTGGAACGCCGCAAACTCTACGCGCTTCGGTCTTTCCTTTGCCTAATCAGAGTGACCCCAATAGGCTTCATGTGAGACACTCGGCTGCAACGACGAGGGAGAGTCGGTTCGTAACCGCTTCGCCGAAATGGGAGCCAACCCTGAGATCGCAAGCTCAAGCAACCGCTCAGCTCGCACTGTCGGCGGCGGAACGCCGGTTAGTGTCGGAGTAGCGTCGTGCCCTCCAGCGAGCCTTGCCAGCTCTCGACCGTGACCGAGATCATCGAGCGGCTCGATCCGCGATCCTTGCTCGACGTAGGAGTGGGCTTCGGCAAGTACGCAATGCTGGCGCGAGAGTACCTGGAGATGCGCGGTCACCCGAACGTCAAGAGGGAGCGATACGACTACGAGGATTGGCAGGTTCGGATCGAGGGCATCGAGATCTATGAAGGCTACCTCAAACCGCACCACGAGATCTTCTACGATCGAATCCACGTCGGCGACGCACGCCAGATCGTGCCCACCCTCACCGCACGCTTCGATCTAGGTCTGCTTATCGACGTCATCGAACACTTCACTCGAAAGGACGGACAACCTCTCCTCGATGGGCTACTCGATCGTTGTCGGTGGGTTCTCGTAACCACCCCAAAGCGCTTTCTCCAGCAGGCTTCCGTCTTCGGCAACCCGCACGAGAAGCACCTCTCCTACTGGAGCCGGGCGGCTCTCCGCTCCCGGGGTCGGACCTGTTTCCTCCCCGACAGGAAATCGAGGGTCTGCCTGCTCACACGGACCGAGCCGTCGAATGCCAATCCCTTCCGCACCCGTCTGCGAGTGAAACGCCGCCTCGAGGCTGTCCTCGAGCGAGTCGGCCTCCACGCGCCGCTCGTGCGCTGGAAGCGCGCGCGCCTCGGCCGCTGAACGCACACGAGAGTTTCCCCTGCCCAGACGTGCAGCCGAGAGTCCGCCAGCTCCTCGGCCTGGATATCCACGCGCACCGTGCCCCTAGCCCGCCTCGTCCTCCTTGATGGTTCCTGAGGCTCCCGGGGTAGCAAGTTTCCGCCTAACGCCCGAACACGAACCGTCTCAGTATCCACGCCGAATCGATATGACGGCCAAGACGGTTGCAGGAGGTATCGACATGGCATTCAACGAATCGCACCGTAGCGAAGTGGAGTATGGCCGGCGGCAGGTGTGCCAGCTTGCAGCGCCTGTCATTCTGTTTATGGTGGTGGCGCTGCTCGCCCCCGCGCTGGCATCGACGCAAGAGATCTCCCCGCCTGTTGACAGGGAATCGCCACAAGGGCGAGCGATCGCCATCGTCGGCGCGACGCTGATCGACGGCAATGGCGGCGAGCCGGTGGCCGACGCCGTGGTGCTGATCTCCGGCGAGCGCGTTGTTGCGGTCGGCCCTCGGGCGGCGGTCACCATTCCACCCGACGCCCGCATCATCGACGCCTCCGGTAACTACATCACCCCCGGCTTCATCGACACCAACGTTCACCTGTCGCTGTACGGCGGTAACACCAACGCTCGCTACGAGACACTGGTGCGCTACCAGCACCGGCAGCCGGAGATCGTGCTCGAGAACGCCCAGCTCGAGCTCAAGTACGGCGTCACCACGGTGCGCGACAGCTACGGCGTGTTGCCGCCGCTGCTGGAGGTGCGCGAGGCTATTCGCAGCGGCGAGGCGATCGGCTCGCGGATGCTGGTGGCGGGCAACATCGTCGGTTGGGGTGGTCCGTTCTCGCTCACCTTCAGCCTCATCCCCGAAGCCAACCTGACGCTGTTCCAGGAGCGCGTGAACGACCTCATCGGCCAGGGGGCCGGCGAGGAGCTCATGAACCTGACGCCCGCGGAGCTGCGCGTGGCCATCAATGACTACCTCGACAAGGGCGTCGACTTCGTCAAGTACGGCGGCACCGCCCACTTCGCCCAGCCGGCCCTCATCGGCTTCTCCCCCGGCCAGCAACGGGTGATCGTCGAGGAGACCCACAAGCGTGGCCTGGTCGCCGAGACCCACGCCACCAGCATCGAGGGGCTGCGCCTGGCGGTGGAGGCAGGCATCGACCTCATCCAGCATCCCGAGATCCTCACCCCTCGGTTGATGCCCGACGAGCTGGCCCGGCTCATCGTCGAGAAAGGTGCCATCTGCTCGATGCTGGTCAACACGATCACCGGCGAAGCCTGGCAGATGCACCTCGAGAAAAAAGAAGAGGCGGAAGAGAAGGCGGCCGAGGAGCCAGGAGCAAGAACCGGCCACCAGGGCGTCGCCGCCAGCCGCGCCAAGACCTCGGCGGAACGCCGCCGCGAGCGCCGCGACTCGGAGATCGATCTGGAGTTCCGCCGGCGCAACGCCATCAAGCTCATCCGTGCCGGTTGCACGGTGACCGTCGGCACCGACAACTACCGCCGTGCCGGGCCCGAGCTCGCCCGCGCCCCGAAGCCGCAAAACCAAGACCCCGGCATCGGCAGCATCGTCGCCATCGAGGGCCTCGTCGAGCTGGGGATGAGCCCGTCGCAGGCGCTCGTAGCCGCCACCCGCAACGGCGCCCTCGCCTGCAGGGCGCTCGAAGAGTACGGCACCCTCGTGGCGGGCAAGATTGCCGACCTGCTGATCCTCACCGACGACCCCCTCGCCGACATCCACCACATCCGCAAGCTCAAGACGGTGATGAAGGCGGGCCGCATCGTCGACACCGACAAGCTTCCCGAGCAGCCGATCTTCTACCGTTCGGGCCGGTAGCCCGCATTTCTCAACGAGTAGTGAAGCGAGCGGGCACAGGGGCGTGGGGAAGGGTGCGGGCGTAAGGCGCGCGCGGAGAGGGCTGTGGCGGCATCATGACGCGGGCCCGCCGGCGTAGCCTGGATGGAGAATAGCGGCAGGGGTGGCCGTCCGTCGCAACCGACGGTTCATCCACCTCCAGCCATGCCAGCCTGTTCCCGCACGTACCGCGCAGCCGCCGCGTGGGTCGCGAACCAGGCGCCGCCGCGAGCCTGAATGTGATCGATCAGGCCCTGGAGCGCAACGATACGCGACCGGTGCCCCGAGATGTGAGGGTGCATGGTGAGAAGCAACATCGTGCCCTCCTCCCAGGCTCTATCGAATTCATCGATCCACACCTGCATGACGTCGCGCGGCGGGCTGTACCGCGCTCCGAGTGGGTTGAAGAGGGGCGCATCGTCCAGGATCCACTCCACGGGAAGCTCCACCATACCGGTGGGCTCGCCGTCTGCGAGCAGCTCGTAGGGTCGATCGTCGGCCATGAGCGAGCTCTCGTACAGAAAACCCATCTCACGGATGATGCTCAGGGTGGCTGGACTGAAGTTCCACGACGGTGCTCGATACCCCACTGGCCGGACCCCGGCGATCTCCTCGATGGCGTCGACGGCCTGCTGGAGCAGGCGCCGCTCGGTATCGGCGTCGAGCTGTGTGTTGCGCTCGTGAATCCACCCGTGGACGGCGATTTCGTGCCGACCCGACGCCTCAATCACGCCGGCCTGCTCCGGCGCCAGCTTCAGGCTCCACGCCGGGAAAAAGAAGGTGGCCGGCACCTCTTCGCGGTCCAGGAGATCCACGACCCGCGATAATGCTACCCGGGACCCATACTGGCCCTGCGACAGCGCCCCGACGCTCACCTCGCCGTCGCGCAGCCCCTGCACCGTCTCGTTGTCGACGTCGAACGAGAGGAGCACGGCCACGCGGGCGCCGCCCGGCCAGGTGTCGGGGTTGAGGTCCCGGCCGGCGCGCACCTGATTGACCGCCGAGCGAACCTCCTCGTCGGTCCATTCCCAAGGGGGTGGAGTCTTGGTGGCATCTTCGCCGGACGGCGCGGTCGGAGCGCAGGCGACCGCCGTCAACAAGGCGAGCGCAACGATTGGGCAAAATCTAGGTGCGGTCATGTGATCCTCCTATTATCAAGATGGCGCGATTCTACTCCGGGAGCTCGAGGCAGAGCGAGTTGATCCGCGAGGCAATCGATCGACTCGTCATCGATTGGCAGGCAGCCGAGCGCCTCGAGCTCATGCGCGCGGCCCGGGGGACCTGGAAAGACCACACTGACCTCTGCCACGTCCCGATGCTCCGCAATAGCGTTGCGCCATACGGGCGTCCGTAGCCACTCTTGCACCCACCCGGCCGTGCGCGTGCGATGATTAAGGGTCTTCAACGCTTGCTTCGCAAACGCGCCCTCGGGCAGGGCCCTTCAAGATCGGAGACTGATCGAATGAAGCGCATGGTTGTCTTGCTTCTTTGGCTCGCTGTTGCCGCTGGCAGTGGACAGCTCGTTGCCGGACAACAGCTCACCCCGTACCAACAGCTCGCCCGCGACATCCTCGCGCAGCTCGTCGAGTTGCGCTCGACCGCGGCGCTCCCCGCAAACACCCGCGCCGCCGCCACCGCGATGGCCGAACGGCTGATCGATGCGGGGTTCGCCGAGGCCGACGTTCGGGTCGTCAGCCCCGACCCGAAGTTGGGCAGCCTGGTGGCTCGCTATCGTGGTCGAGGCCCCGACGGTGGGGCACCGCGCCGGCGTCCGATTCTTCTGATGGCGCACCTCGACGTCGTCGACGCACTGCGCTCTGACTGGTCGTTTGATCCCTTCACCTTCCGCCAGCTCGACGGCTTCTTCTACGGTCGCGGTACCGACGACAACAAGGCCGGCGCCGCCATTCTGGTCGCCAACTTCATTCGCTTCCGGCAAGAGGGCTTCATCCCCAATCGCGACCTGATCATCGCTCTCACCGGCGACGAGGAAACCTCGAGCGCCAGCATCCGCTACCTGGTCAACGATCGGCGCGATCTGGTCGATGCCGCGTTCGCGCTCAACAGCGACGCCGGAGGAGGAAACCTGAAGGACGGCAAACCGCACCTGTTCGGTGTGCAAGCGGCGGAAAAGGTCTACCTTACCTTCCGGCTCGAGGTCCGCAATCCAGGGGGCCACAGCTCGCGACCGCGGCCGGACAACGCCATCTACACGCTCACCATGGGCTTGGCGCGCCTGTCGGAGTTCGAGTTCCCGCTCGACCTCAACGAGGTGACGCGAACCTATTTCGAGCGCTCGGCCGAGTTCGAGAGCGGACAGAGGGCCGCCGACATGGGGGCGGTGGCGGCGCAGCCGCCCAACCCCGAGGCCGCCGCCCGGCTGTCACGATCCTCGCCCTTCTACAACGCCCTCCTGCACACCACCTGCGTGGCCACCCGCCTCGACGCCGGCCATGCTGATAACGCCCTGCCGCAGACTGCCCGGGCCACTGTCAACTGCCGCATCCTTCCGGGCCAATCACCCGATGAGGTGGAGAAGACGCTCGACCAGGTGCTCGGCGATGCCGAGATCGCCGTCACTCGCGTCAACCAACCCACCCCGAGTCCACCGTCGCCGCTGGTACCCCAGGTGATGGGGCCGATCGAGCGCATCGTCGAGCAGATGTGGCCCGGGGTTCCGGTGATCCCGTCGATGTCCACGGGCGCCACCGACGGCCTCTACGTGCGCAATGCCGGCATCCCCGTCTACGGTGTGTCGGCCATCTTCAGCGACCCGGACGACGTGCGCGCCCATGGGCGGGACGAGCGCGTCGGCGTCAAGGAGTTCTTCGACGCCTACGAGTTCTGGTACCGCATGCTCAAGGCGCTGGCATCGTAGCTTGGTGTATAAGCGATGCCCCGAACCCGAAGACAGCGGATGCTTCGCTCGAGGACGCTGAAGGCTCAGTCGCTTGTCGACAACCGTGACAGCTGCCGGGCGCTGATCCTCGTGGCCGGCCCCTGGAAGATGGCGTTGAACAGGAGCTTGAAGGTACCGCGGCTCTGGGTGCGGAAGGCCACCTGGCTGCCGAGGGTCACCGCCGTGCCGCGGCCGACCTTGAAGGAGACGACGTTGGCGCGGTCGCGCAGCAGCTCGCCGCCGAGCAGCCAGCCGCTGGCCGCTATCTCTCCCGTTTTCGGGTAGCGAGAGACGACCTCCGCCGTGATCTCGAAGCCCGGCGTCAACCGGTAGGCCTGGTCGGAGCGGAAGAAGACCGGCCACGCTGCCGGCATGCCGTAGGCCACCGGGTGGTTGACGTTGTACTCCTGCGCCAGCAGCGAGCCCGGGCAGAAAAAGACCGAGGTCGGGTCAACGACCTTGTCGGCCAGCACCTTGCTGAGCTGCGCCGGGCTCTGGAAGGCCTCCCGCAACGACTGATCGATGGCGGTGGCCGGCACCTGGGGCACCTCCTTCGGCCTGCCGCGAGCGCCGAAGCGGCCACCACCGGAGCCGCGACGGCCGAAGCGAGGCCGCTGCGGCAGAACCGGCTCGATGGGCAGGCCGAGCAGCTGGCGCGCGGTGTCGACGGCGCTGCCGAGCGCCACCAGCGTGCTGCCGTCGCGCACCCATTGCGCCAGCTTGCCCCAGCCCTCCTCGCCGACTCCCGTTGCCCAGCGCCAGCTATCGTCGTACTGGTCGGCAGGGAGCCCGTCGACGATCCTGGAGCGGCTGGTGCCGGCAGGCAGGACGATGACGTCGTACTTGGCGGCAAGATCACCCTCGAAATCCATCGAGGAGATTTCCCCGAAGTCGAACTCGTACTGCTCGAAGAGCCACTTCATCCAGCCGGCCGGCATGTTGTTGGCGGCCCGCCAGAGGCCGATGCGGGTGCCGGGCTTCAACCGGAAGCCTTCGATCTCGAGCCGCCGATCGGTGCCGGAGACCGCCAGTCCGGTCGCGGCCGAGACCGCCTGCAGGATGCGGCCGGCCGCGGCGCCGGCGGAACCTTTCGCCGGCACGATCCAGGTGCCGGGGTCAAAGCTGTCGCCGCCCGACTCGAACGGTTGCGCCGACCGAAAGACCGGCACCTTCGCCTTCTGCAACCGTGCCAGCGCCAGGAAGGTCGCGTTGGAGCCGGGAGAGACGAGGTAGGCCCAGCCTGGACGAGGCGGCGCCGGCGCCTCCGGCGGTGTGACCTTTTCGAGCAGCTCGAGGTCGGCATCGCTGCCGATCGGCTCGTCGACCTGCTCGACGTCGACGCCCATCAACATCCCCAGTGTCTGCGCGGTGACGTCGTAGGGCGGAATGGGCGGGCCGCCGGGGTAGTAGCGCAGGTCCGGATAGACCTGCTTTTCGAGCATGGTCTTGGCGAAGGCGCCGTAGGGTTGCGCCAGCTGCACCACCCAGGAGCCGGCGTCGTAGCTGCGGCCGCCGGCGCGCAACGGCGACCGTGCCCGATGAATCTCGACTTCAGCCAGATCGAGGATGTGGAGAAGCTCGTAGGTCTCGAAGGGGTCGCGCTGGGCGGCCGGAATGACGAAGGCATAGGGTGGCTCGTCGCGCTCCACCCAGTCGCGGTGCACCTTGTAGAAGTTCTCCAGCCAGCTGGTGTGGTACTTGGCCACCTGCGTGAGCCCGGCGAAGACCGCGGTCTCGCCGTAATCCATGATGTCGCGCAGGTGCCAGGCCCCCTTGTCGTAGGGAACCGGATAGTTCCAGCGCCGCTGTTGCGGCCCGAGCGGCACCTCCTCGCCCTGCGGGTTGACGAAGGGGTCGGCCAGCCGGGCGCTGGCGATCTCGGTGAGGATGCGCGGCTCGCCGTGATAGACCATGTACTGGCGCGCCGGGGTCCACAGGTCGTACTGCTGGTCGTAGGCGACGCCCCGCTTGCCTTCGGCGACCAGGGCGCCGGCCATGGCCAGGCCGATCTGCGCCTGTCCCTGCGCCAGGATCGGATGGATGTTGGGATCGTAGGGATCCTTGAAGGGAGGCACGAAGATGCGCGCCCCGGTCGAGCCCATCTGGTGCATGTCGTGGGTAACCTGCGGTTTGAACTGGTTCTGGATGCCGATCGACATTCGCGTTTCCACCTGCGTGAACATGAACCAGTCGCGGTTGTCGTCGTGGCCGACGTAGTGGTGGTACAGATCGGGGTAGATGCGGCTGTAGCTGGTCCCGGCGGTCTTGTACCAATGATCGATCACCAGCACCTGACCGTCGGGGTTTTGTGACGGCACCAGTAGCAGCACGGCGTTCTCCAGGATCTCGCGGATCTCGGGGGACCCATCGGTGGCCATGCGGTGGGCGATCTCGACGATCGCCTGGCCGTTACCGACCTCGGTCGAGTGGATGGTGGCGTAAAGAAAGTAGAAGGGAACCCCCTCATGTGCGAGGCGCTTGGCCTCGCCTTCCGTAAGCCCGCGCGGGTCGGCGAGGCGGTGGTTGATCTCCACCAGCCGGTCGAGCCGCCGCAAGTTGGCCGGCGAGCTGATCTTCAGCAGCACGAACGGGTTGCCCAGGGTGGTCTTGCCACGTTCCTCGAAGAGCACCCGCTCCGAACTCTCGGCCAGGTAGCGAAGGTAGTCCACCACCTTGGGATATCGGGCCAGCTCACCGTTGGTGCCGAGTCTGAAGCCGAAGAACGCCTCCGGCGTACGGATGGACTCTACGCGTGCGCCGGGCGTTGAGCCGTTCTCGAATGTGGCACCTCTGTGCGGGGCGCCAGCGGCAAGGGTAGAAGCCGCGGGCGAGCCGACGGCCGGCGCCGAGAGAGCAGGCAAGCCGGTGGCTGGCGAAGAGGCCGCTGGTGCGAGGGCCAGCAACGCGGCCAGCGCCAGGCTCGAGGCCATGAGCGAGCGGATCGATTTCATCATCTCGTACCTACTTTCGGAGAGCGACTCGCCGGAAAGTGCTCCGGTCAACGGCAGGAGAATATGCCACCACGTGCTTCCGCCTCAACGTTCGCGAAGCCCTGGACCTGACGGAAGGATGATGTTATAGAGCGCCGGTAGAGGTAGTTCGCTACGCTCGTTGCGGGCCACGAAGGGGACCCTACCGCCTGTCGGTCGGGTCCTTTTTTTGATTCTCACCTGCCATCAAAGGGAGTTCAAATGCCGAGGAAGCAATCCTCTCTGCTGGGCTCGGATCTCCGTAAGGTGCAGCCGAAGCTGCGGATGATCGCCAACGGCAGCCTCGAGGTGAACGAGGTACGGGCCGATTTCAGCTCCTCCATCCGGGTCCGCCGGGAGACGCGCCTGGCGCCCGCGAGCCCGGTGCAGAACCTGGAGCAATGCCTGACACGGGAGGCGCCGAAGACAAAGCAGCGGCTCCGCGCCATCACCGGCGGCATCGAGGCCAATGTCTTCATCGAGCGGGTCGGCGGCCACGACCAGAGCCGCGACAGGGCCAGTGCGCGCATGGTCAAGGGCGCCTCGCAGCGGCTCACCGCCGGCAACCCCAGCCGCGACCTGCTGTCGACGGCAACGATCCGGCTCACCGACCTGGCTCGCCTAGCGTCGGATGACTCGGTCGCCTTCATCGAGCTCGGCGAGCCGCTGACGGCACCTACACCCGAGGTCAGCTCGAACCGTGTCGCTGCACCGTCGGCTTCATTGCGCCGCTTCGAGCCCGGCGGTGGCGCCGGCGCCCTGATCGGCATCATCGACGTCCAGGGCTTCGACTTCGCCCACAAGGACTTTCTCGATGCCACCGGCAACGGCACTCGCTTCGAGCGCATCTGGGACCAGGGGGGAAGCGGCAGGCCGGCGCCGCCGAAGTTCGGCTACGGCTCCGAGATCCGCAAGCAGCACATGAATCAGGCCATCCGCTCGGCGGCCGCGGGCGCCGGCCTACCGGCGCAATTGCTCGAGCCGCAATCGCAACAGGACGCCGGCTCGCACGGAACCCATGTGACCAGCATCGCCGCCGGCAACCGCGGCATCTGCCGGAAGGCGTTCCTGGCGGGAGTGCTGATCTCTCTTCCTGCCGAGGACCTCGATCGTCGGCGCTCCTTCTATGACTCCACCCGCCTCGCCCACGCCGTCGACTACCTCTTCGACCTGGCGGAAGAGCTACGTATCGAGCACCAGCTCGAGCAGGTGCCGGTGTCGATCAACGTCAGTTTGGGCACCAACGGCCACGCTCACGACGGCAGCAGCGCCGTCAGCCGCTGGATCGACTCGGCCCTGGCCATCCCCGGCCGTAGCGTTTGCGTCGCTGCCGGCAACGCCGGCCAAGAGGCGCCCGAGAGCGAAGACGACCTCGGCTTCGTCATGGGTCGAATCCACACCAGCGGACGCATCGCCGCCCGCGGGCTGGACGACGACATCGAGTGGGTGGTGGTCGGCAACAGCGTCGAGGATGTCTCAGAGAACGAGTTCGAGATCTGGTACAGCCCGGCGGACCGCATCTCCGTATCGCTCAAGCCGCCGGGCATGGACTGGACCGAACCGGTCGAGCCCGGGCAGTTCATCGAGAACCGACAGCTCGGCGACCGGTCGTTCATCAGCATCTACAACGAGCTCTACCATCCGGCCAATGGTGCCAACTACATCGCCATCTACTTGAGCCCGTTTCTCTCCAGCCAAGCGATCAAGGGCGCCACCGCGGGCGTCTGGCACGTGCGGCTGCATGGTATCGAGGTGCGCGACGGCCGCTACCACGGCTGGATCGAACGTGACGATCCGCGTCGCCTCGGGCGCGTTGGCATGCGCGACGTCTGGCGATTCCCGTCTTTCTTCTCCGAGCAGTCGAACGTCGACAACTCCTCGGTCAGCTCGCTGGCTTGTGGACATCGTATCGTCTCGGTGGCCAACCTCGACGAGGCGAGGGAGCGCATCAACATCAGCAGCAGCCAGGGACCGACCCGGGACGGCCGCTTCAAGCCGGACGTTGCCGCCGCCGGAACGAATATCGTCGCTGCCCGCGGCTTCGACTACGACAACGACCAAGACTGGATCTCCATGACCGGAACCAGCATGGCGAGCCCCTTCGTCACCGGCGTCGTCGGCTTGATGCTGGCGAAGAATCCTAAGCTGACGGCGGCGCAGATCGGCGGCATCATCCAGCGCACCGCGCGACCGCTGCCCGGCGCCGACTTTGACTGGCGAGACGATGCCGGCTACGGCGTCATCGATTCGGCAGGCTGCCTGCGGGAAGTCGAGTTGATCCACAGGCGGGAGGATCTGACATGAAGCTCACCGTCTTTCGTGCCGACAAGGGTGACTGCCTGCTGCTGACCAGCAGCAACGGCACCAACATTCTCGCCGACGGAGGCATGCGCGATTCCTACCGGCAACACGTCGCCCCCGCCCTGGGGAAGCTCCACCAAGACGGGCAGGTGCTGGATCTCGTCTACCTTTCACACATCGACCAGGACCATATCGCCGGCATCCTGCAGCTCGTGAACGACCTGGTCGACTGGCGCGTTTTCCGCTACCAGACGACCAACGGCAATCCGACCTTCCCTACCCCCGGCTCGCCCGAGCCGCCGGCGATCAGGCAGATCTGGCACAACGCCTTCCACGAGCAGGTCGGCAAGAACGCCGGGCCGATCGAGGAGATGCTGGCGGCCAACGCATCGATCTTGTCGGCCGATGCCAACTTCCTGGACATCGCCGAGAGGAGCTCCGATCTGGCCACCAGCATGGCCGAGGCGGTCAAGCTGTCCCGGCACATCGGTGCCCGACAGCTCGGCATCCCCTTGAATCCGGAGTACGACAGGGGGCTGATGTACGTGGCGGATCCCGCCGACGCCATCGACATCGGTGACCTATCGATCTGGGTCATCGGCCCGTTCGCCGAAGACCTCGCAGTGTTACGCCGCGACTGGAATACCTGGCTGCGGTCGCAGCGGGGAAAAACCGCGCTGCGAAGGATCCGCGATCAGGCGCGCCCTTTCAGCATGAGATTCCAGTACAGCCACGGAAGCCCATACTTCTTGAGGAGCCACATGTCGTAGCGCTCCTTCATTGTATTGATCAGCGGAATCGAGGGCGTGGGCTTCTT
>JBHHYG010000006.1:0-32927 GCA_046757445.1 Acidobacteriota bacterium | reverse complement strand
GCCCACTAGGTCCTGAACCTAGCGCGTCTGCCAATTCCGCCACTTGGGCATCTAGTGTTCTCGCTCATAAGCACGGTGAGGTTAACATCAGTATAGCAATCCTACATGCGCCTTGATGGTGAGCCGGATGGGGCTAGTGTCGGCTACCCCCGCCGCCACCGTCTTGGAAGGCAGCGGGCCGGCTGTGATTCCCCAGCGGTTGAGATGGCGGCGTTCATAAGCCTCGGCGTACTGCCCACCAGTAGGCGGCAAAGAAAGAATCCGCAAAGCGCAGCGCCAGGGCGACGATCGTCCGCTTGGTCAAGATATCGGCGCCAGAGATTCCGCTGCCCTCGAGGATCGCGGAGTCCCGGCATCGGCGGCTTGCCTGGATGCTGTTTCGGGTCCGCAGCAGCTCCTTGCGGCTCTTGATGATGCGCCGGGCTGCCCTCAATTGAGCCCCCAGCAGTCCGGTCGCCAGGCCGGTCACCAGCATGGCGACCTCGAACGCCACTAACATCGGCGCCAACAACAACAGACTACGAGCGGAATAGATACTCAACAGCACCCGGTAGCGGTTGTGCATCTGCGCCTCGGCTCGCCGCGTTCCATGTCGGGGTATGGGGTGGCCGGCCACGGCAGCAGGAACGTGCAAGCAGTCCAATCCCGCGATTCGTCCCCGAATGTAGAATTCCGCATCATCACCCCAGCCGAAATCGTAGGCTGGATCGAAGTAGCCGATCTGGCGAGCAAGGGCACGGTTGACCAAAGCATTGCCGCCCGGCAAGGTCGGCTGCGTGCCCTCTGTAGAGCGCCTGCTGACGCTCGTGCCCCGCTCGCTCGCCCCCGAAACGCAGAGATAATGCAGCCGCCCGACATCGAAGTGGATGACGGTGGGATCTTCCAAGGTGACCAGTCGTGGCGAGCAGGCCAGGATCGTCTCGCGGGTCCTCATCACTTCGAGCAGCTTCTCCAGGCAGCCGGGCTCCAGGATCACGTCGTTGTCGAGCAGAAGAATGTAGGGCGTGTGAACGTTCTTCAGGGCCCAGTTCCTGGCTCGACTCGGCTTCGTACCGTTGGTGCCCAGCAGCACGACTTCCACTTCGGGGTAGTGGTGACGGACCCAATCGGGGCTGCCATCCCGCGATCCGTTGTCCACCAAGACGACCGGCGGGCTTTGCGGGCAGAGTTTACGCAACGCCTGCAGCGTCGATGCCAGGACACCTCGACCGTTGTAATTGATGACGGCGATCGTCACATCTTTCAGGGATGCCATCTCGAGGAGTCGCTAGATCTTGCGGCCGGGAAAATGTAATAGGTGTGATGGCACCTGACGGAGCAAGTGGAGCAGTGTACCCACAGGCCCATCTCGCTTGAAGCTCGCTGCCGATGCGAGAAAATGGAGTTCGTGAGGTCGAGGATCGCCACCGCACCCCATCATAATATGTCGACTGACAATGGATCGAGCTTTCCACCGGCCGGGGAGTCCAGGCTCTCGCCCTCGTCTTCTGGTTGTTCGGGCATCCCGGTTCCGGTTTTCTATTATCACAACGCCCTGGCCGAGGAGTTGACGAGAGACTTGCGATTCCTTGCTGAAAATGGCTACTCGACACTGCTGGCCAGCGAGGTCGTGGACATCCTTTGCCACCGCCGCCCGCCGCCTCCCCGTCCTGTCGCCCTCACGTTCGATGACGCCCTGCACAGTGTTCTTGAAGTCGGCCTTCCTTTGCTGGAGCAGTTCGGCATGCGGGCCACCGTCTTTGCCATTACCGGTTTCACACCGCAGCGGGCCGAGCGACGTGCAGCTAGACCGGTGCCGGGTGGAGAGGTGCTCGGATGGTCCGACCTGCTGATGCTGCATGACGGTGGCATCTTCGAGATCGGCTCGCACGGCCACCGCCACAACCCCGTTCATGTCTGTGGGGAAGACGGTCCGTCCCTGAGGCTGGCGAGCTACAAGCGCTCCTACGATGTCCCGGTGCCCTACGGTCCCGAATGCGGACCCGAGGCCGTGATCGCTGCAGAAGGAAAGCCCGTAAGAGCTTCGGCGCCCTTGTTCGCCGCGCAGCATCTCTTTGTGGAAGGCGAGCTGGTGGATGCAGAGACGTTCATTCGTGCCGATCTGAATGCCTCACGGGAGGCACTCCGGCAGCGTCTCGGCATCGAGCGGGTCCACCTGTGCCTACCGTACGGAGCAGGCAGCAGTGCGCTACCCTCCCTGGCTCGCGACTGCGGCTTCGAGTCGATCTTCTGGGCTGAGCGCAAAGACCGGCACCACAACCGCCCGGGTGATGATCCCTATCACATCGTTCGTCGTAAGGCCGACTTCCTGCGTCGCCTACCGGGACGCGGCCGTCGATCGCTTGGCGGGCTGTTTCTGTACAAGGTGACCCGACGGCTGCGGGGAGACCCCTTTGAGTAGATGTGGGCTAGAGAAGGCCCTGTTGCCGATACCAAGCGGCGGTCTTCGCCAAGCCGTCCTCGAGCTTCACCGTCGGCTCGTATCCGAGCAGGCGTCGAGCCTTGGAAATGTCGAAGGCGCGGCTCTTGACGAAGAACTCGGCCCGACGCGGATACAGGGGAGGGTTGATCCCGACCAGCTGGCACGCCCTCTGGCAGATCACCGATGCGACATAGACAGGCGCGTAGGGAACGCGCAGCCATGGCTTGGGGGCGCCGAGGGTTTCGGCGACAATCTCCACGAGCTCCTGCAACGTTGTGTAGCGATCGCCGGCGATCGTACACACCTCGCCGATGGCCTCGGGGCGAGAGCCTGCCAGCAGGATCCCTCGCACCAGATCCTCGACGTAGACGAGGTGATAGAGGGTGCGGCCATCGCCGACCATGACGAAGCGCCGTCTGGCGATGGCGCGAAACAGCTTGAGGAAACGCCTGTCACCCGGCCCGTATATGGCGGCCGGCCTGACGATGCTGACTGCTAATCCCTTGGCGGCATACTCTCTCGCCAACAGCTCTCCCTCGAGCTTCGATCGCTGGTAGTTGTCGCCGGGGGCAAAACGGTATTCCTCGTTCGCCGGGGGATCTTCGATGTGGCCTTGTACCCCCACGGTGGAACAATGCACGAAACGCCGCACCGCCGCGCCGGCCGCCGCCTCCAGAAGATTGCGGGTGGCATCGACATTGACACGGCGGAATTCCTCCAAGTCGGCATGCTCGACCCTGTAGGCAGCGGCGATGTGATAGACGGCGGTGAACTCGTCGAAGCTCTTCGCCACCTGGTTCCGGTCGCGGATGTCGACAACCCGACAGTCGACGCCCAAGCGGACGAGCTCGTCAGTGCGACTGCTGGATCGAACGAAGGCAGAAACCGTCTCACCCCGCTCCACCAGATGCCGGCACAGGTGGGCGCCGGTGAAGCCGGTGGCGCCGGTCACCAGCACCTTGCTCAACAGCGTCCCCCCTCAATCGGTTGATCGGCAGGCATTGGCTTCCTCCTCAGCAACATGGCCAGCTGGTTGCGGCAGAAGCGCGGCAAAGTCTCGAGCTTCCCATAGACGAGTGGTTGTTGCCGGAGCCGTCGCAAGAAGCCGCGGATGCTGGCCGCCGGCCGGGCCTCATCGAGGGTGACCTGAGCAACAAATCCACGGCGGCCGGCGTTGCACTGCTGCCAGGGGAAGGGCAGAGGATCACTGCCAGGCAGGATGGGCACCTGCCTGGATCTGGCGACATCGAAAAGCCGCGGCCGGGGTCCGAGGCGCGGGCGTCCACCGTTGTCGCCGAGGAAGATCCTGTCGTGCACCGGGCTCTCGAGCAGCTCGGCGACGACGGCCCCCCTGCGGCCCCACCACTTGCCGAACCCCCAGGGAATCACCGCCGCGCCGTCGCCATCCAGGATGGCCTCGATGGCCTTTCCCAGGGGCTTGCCGTCGGCCATGCGAGCAGCGGTACAGAGCGCCAGGACCTCCAGGTGCTCCTCGGTGACGACCTGCCTGCCTGCCACCAGAAACAGGCAGGCCCCGTCGCTGTTGCGGGCGACGACGGAACATCTCTCGGCGGTCGCCTGCAGCTGCCAGTCGCCGGCCGATAAGGTCCGATCCCGGAAGTGGCGAAAGTAATCGTCCTCGCCAGCTTCACAGAACAGCAGGAATCCAGGCAAGTTCGACGCCAGGCCCAGCTCCTTCGCCGCCCGGGAGATATTCGTCGCTGCGCCACTCAGAAACGCTTCCGCCCGGTAGCAGCCGTGATAATGCACATGCCCGTCGACCAGTGCGGGGGTCGCTGGCTCCTTCATGGCAGGCGCCGTCATCGGCATGCCTACGGGCCCTGAGGAACGGAAGGTAGGGCCTCGATGATGCCCTTGTCGACGGCCCTCTTGTCGCGCCAGTAGAGCACGCCGCCAATCGCCGCCAGCAGCAGGTGGAGCGCGAACACCAGCAAGCCCGTGCCCATCGCCTGCGGTTGGGTCATGCCGGCCCGGGTGAAAAAGAAGACGAAGCTCCCTTCACGAACGCCAAGGCCAGCGGCGCTCACCGGCAGCAGCGTAAGCAGGATCACCACCGGTACCAGTGCCAAGTAGTAGCGCAGGGGTAGGGTGGCACCGAGGGCTCGGGCGGCGTAGTAGGTGGTGATGATGCGCAGCAACTGCACCAGCAGGGCCAAGGCACCGACCATCAGCAAGTGGCCTCTAGCACGGCGATATCCCACCAAGGTCTGGTGAAGCTGCTCCGCCACCCTTGCCAGGCGAGGGAGCCCGAGGCGACCGAGCAGCGCGCTCGCCCAGCGGCCGGGTGCGTCGGTGAGGGCTAAAGCGAGGGCGAAGGCGACCATGGCGATGAGCACACCGACGAGGACCAATGCCGACCATGGCAGTTGCGATGGCACCAGTTGGATGCCGACCACGGCGACCATTCCAAGCGCTAACAGCCCCGTCAGGCGGAGCACCAGCATCGAGCCCACAGCCTCGTAGCCGCTGATGGTGCGGGCCAGGTAATAGGTGCGCACGACATCGGTGCCGCTGCTGGATGGCAGCAGGGTGCCGACGAACACACCCATGAAATGCAGGTAGACGACCCTGGCCAGGGAGAGATCGATGTTCCTGGCTCGCAACAGTAGCGTCCAGGCGACCGCCGTCAGGCCCTGTTCGAGGAACTGCACGGCGGCAGCAGCGCCGAGCAGCAAGGGATCGACGGAAAGCAGCGTCGAAAGCACCTTGCGGAAAGACACCGTCCAGAACAACAACGCCATAAGCAAGATACTGACAGCCGACTTCCAGAGCCAGTTGCGACGCCCACGCTCCCCGGCCTCCACCGAGGCTTGGGGTTCAGCTTGGTGGCTTGAAACAGGCATCGCTACCATCGGGCTTTCTCGATCTCCAGCTGGCTCATCCGATCACCGCCCTTCACCTTCCCGAATCGTACGGGACACCTCGGCGGCGAGCAATAAGCGTCGCTCGCCTCAGCTCCTCGCTAGACGGTATCTCCGGCGCAATGCTACCCTTGTCGTGGGGTGCCTTCACGCCGAGGCTGTGCGAGGAGGGGGAAACCGCAGGACGCTCGAAAGGGACAGGTGGGCACCTGGTCCCCGCACGTCCAGGAAGGCGCGACCATGCGGATGCTGGCGTTTCTTTTTCTCACATTCAAAGAGCGGGTAGAAAGCAACCCACGGCGGAGGATCTGCTCCGTTGATTGAGGGGCACCCCCAGGGCGAGGGCAGCGGCGGTGGCCCAGGGAAGGTTCTTTTCATCTCGCCGCAGCCGTTTTTCGAGTGGCGAGGATCGCCGATCCGGGTCAGCTACACGCTGCGGGCGCTCGCCGAGCTCGGCCACGAGGTCGACTTCCTCACCCTGCCGATCGGCCAGGAGAAGCAGATCGAAGGGATACGGATCTTCCGTGTGCCGAACTGGTTCGGGATCGAGGGGGTGCCGATCGGCCCGTCTTTTTGGAAGGCCGTCTTCGACGTCTTTCTTCTGTTCAAGGCCCTGCGGCTGGCACGCCGCCGCCGCTACGACGTCGTCCATGGTGTCGAGGAAGCGGGTGCCCTTGCCCTGATCGTGGCCCGGATGACCGGTGGCAGCGTGGTCTTCGAGAAGCATTCCGATCCCTCCTCCTACCGGCGCGGCCCATTCCGCAATCTGGTTCTCTGGCTCTATGCCAAGGTCGAGGCTTTCAGCATTCGGCGTGCCGAGGCGGTTATCGCTACCGGTCCTGGCCTGGTACGTCAGGCCGAGCAAGCCTTGCGCCGGCGGCGGAGCTCCGGTGATGGGTGGCGCCAGCGAATCCACCACATCTCCGATATCCCCTCCTCGCTCGTCGAGGCGGATCCCGAGCGCACGGCGGCGATTCGGAAACGGCTGTGCTCGCGAGCGCGGCAGAAGCTGGTGCTCTACGTCGGCTCGTTTGCCGTCTACCAAGGCGTGCATCTGCTGTTCGCCAGCATCCCGCTGGTTGCCCGCCGCCGGGAGGACATCAACTTCGTCGTCATCGGCGGCAGCGGTCAACAGATCGAGGAGGAGAAGGCCAAGCTCGCGCGAGCCGGTGCGGCCGAGGCGGTGCTGTTCGTCGGCAAGGTGCCGCCCGATGAGCTTCCCGACTACCTGGCCGCCGCTGACATTCTTTTGTCGCCGAGGATCGCGGGCAGCAACACGCCGTTGAAGCTCCTCGATTATCTCAAGGCTGGTCGCGCCATCGTGGCGACCAACAGCGAGGCGAACCGGCTGATCCTCGACCAGGCGACGGCGCTGCTGGTGGATCTCACCCCCGAGGCCTTGGCCGCGGCGGTCTGTCGGCTGGTGGACGACGACGGGTTGCGGCGGCGGCTGGCCGCCCAGGGGCGACGACTGATCGACGAGCGCTATAACTTCGACGAGTTCCGAGGCAGGCTGGCGGCTTGCTATGAAGGGTTGAGGAACGGGAAAGGATTGCCCGAGGCGAGATGAAGATCTTCATCACCATCGTTGACCAGGAGCCCTAGAATGATGGTGGACGTCGGCAACCACGAGGTAGCGGCGACAGCGGCCGAGCCCCCCGATATCGAAACCTCCTCGGAGGGCTACGCATCTCGATTTGCCGGGCTGACCGGCGAGTGGATGTTGCGAGCGCAGGAGAAGATTGTTCTGCAGATCCTCTCGCCCACACCTGGAGCTCGAGTCCTCGATGTCGGCGGTGGACACGGTCAGCTGGCCAACCCCTTGTGCCGGCAAGGCTTCGACGTCACCGTGCTGGCGAGCTCGGAGTCCTGCAAGCACAGAGTTGCCGAGATCGTTGACGCCGGCCTATGTGCTTTCGACGTTGGCAACCTCTTGTCGTTACCGTACCAAGAGATGTGTTTCGATACCGTGATCTCCTTCCGCCTGCTGACGCACTGCTCGAACTGGCCTGTCCTGGTCAAAGAGCTTTGCCGGGTAGCGAAGCACTCCGTGATTGTGGATTTTCCGACGAGTCGGAGCCTGAACGCGTTTGCCCCCTTGTTGTTCGGGGCAAAGAGGAGACTCGAGGGCAACACCAGGCCATGGATTTCCTTTACGGGCGCGGAGATAGTGGCGGAGTTCTCGAAGAACGGTTATGTTCTAGGGGTTCAGCGTCGGCAGTTCTTTCTGCCGATGGCCTTCCATCGCCTGCTGCGAATGCGGCCTGTTTCTGTTTTCCTGGAAGCCTTCTGTCGCAAGCTCGGCCTGACGAGCGCCTGGGGATCGCCGGTGATCGTGGAGATGGTGCGGAGCACCGATCATGACTGAGAATGCCACCAGAGCGCTGATCACCGGCGGCGCTGGCTTCATCGGCTCTCACCTGGCAGAGCTCCTGCTCGAACGGGGACATCGTGTCACCATCATCGACGACCTTTCCACGGGTCGGTTGAAGAATATCGAGCATCTGTCGGCCATCCCAGCTTTCAGCTTTGCCATCGATTCCATCACCGATGAAATCGTGATGGATCGCTTGGTGAGCGAGTGCGATGTGATTTTTCACCTGGCGGCGGCCGTCGGCGTCGAGCTTATCGTTCGTGACCCGGTCCACGTCATCGAGACCAACATCCTCGGTACCCATGCCGTGCTGAAGGTGGCCAATCGCTACAGGAAGAAGGTTCTCCTTGCATCGACCTCGGAAATCTACGGCAAGAGCAACAACGTTCCTTTTGAAGAGGAGGACGACCGCCTGCTGGGCCCGGTCACCAGGGCTCGCTGGAGTTATTCGAGCTCGAAGGCTGTCGACGAGTTTCTGGGCCTCGCCTACTTTCGACAGATGGACTTGCCGGTGGTCATATTCCGTCTGTTCAACACCGTAGGGCCCAGGCAGACGGGCCAGTACGGGATGGTGATACCACGGTTCGTGCTGCAAGCGTTGAAGGGAGAATCACTGACCGTGTACGGCGACGGTCAGCAACAGCGATGTTTCTGCAACGTTGGCGATGCCATCGAAGCCATCACCGGGCTGGCTGAGAGTCCCGAGGCCGTCGGTAAGGTATTCAACATTGGCAGTACGGAGGAGATCAGCATACTGCAACTCGCCGAGAAGGTATTGGCAATGGTCGGGGAGGGGTCAACAGCCCCCGGCAACGGTGCCGATGAGCACGAGCGCATCCGCTTGGTTCCCTACGAGCAGGCATACGGGGCCGGTTTCGAGGATATGAGGCGAAGAGTCCCCGACACTTCCAAGATCCGGGAGACGATCGGCTGGGAGCCACGTTTTTCGCTCGATGAGACGCTCGGCCAGGTGATCGCCCATTACCGATCGCCTGACGGCTGAGGCCTCGACCGTATCGGCAACGGCCGCTGGCCGGGTGGTGTGGTGCTCGATCGGCCTCGATTGGAGGGAGCGCGCTGGTGCTTCCTGCCGCTGAAGGTGTGGCTGTTGTCTTGCTGGGTGCGCAAGTGGTATCTTCTTAGGACGTTGTTACGGCGGGAGGCTGCCATTCGGCGCACCGCTATGCGGCTTCATGCCGCTGCTCTCCAGGCTTCGCCTCACGATGCAGGTGGGCGGGACTGCTTCCCTGAGTACTCCGTGTCGAAAATGGGGACAAGGGCGCAACCCTGTTGCCCTGACGCCTATCGCCATATCCACCCTTTGTTCCAACCCACTGATTCCAGACCATGAACGACGATCCTTCCAACACCAGTTTGTCAGAGAGTACGCCCCAGCACTCCTCAGATCCGCCACTCGACGCCCAGCTCCTCATCGACTTCATGAGGAATTCCGCTGCCCGGCCGTTGTCGGCTCAGTCGCTGCAGGAGCAGATGCAGGTAACCGATGCCCGCCGCCAGGAATTCGCACAGTTTCTCTCGTCTCTGCACCAGCAGGGTTTGTTGGTGCAGACGCGAGATGGTCGCTACGGTATTCCCGAAAAGATGAACCTGGTCGTCGGCAGGCTCTCCTGCCACACCGATGGCTATGGATTCGTGGTGCCCCGTGGTGATCCCGATCAAAAAGACCTCTATGTGCCCGGGCGCAAACTGGGCAACGCCATGCACGGCGATCTCGTCATCGCCCGGTTGGAACATGTCCGGCGCAGCGGCCGTGCCGAGGGCCGGATCATCAGGATCCTCGACCGTTGTCGCAAACAAGTTGTCGGTAGCTTCGTGCGCAGCCAGCATTTTGGCTACGTGGTGCCACACGATCGGAAGCTGGTCTACGACGTTTATATCCCCGAGGCCGAGATCAACGGTGCGGAGCCGGGGAAGGTCGTCTGTGCCAGTATCACCGCTTATCCGGAGGGTTCCCGCAACCCCGAGGGACGCATCGTTGAGGTGCTTGGCGATATCGACGATCCACGCATAGATGTCGAGATCGTCATTCGCGAACATGAACTACCCCACGAGTTCCCGGACGAAGTCGTGCGCGAGGCCGAGCAGCTGGCCACAGCGGTAAGGGAGGAAGACCTAGCCGGCCGCACTGACTTCCGCCATCTGCCGGTAGTGACCATCGACGGGGAAAAGGCACGAGATTTTGACGACGCGGTGCATGTGGAACGACTTCCCAACGGCAATTACAAGCTGGGCATCCACATCGCCGATGTTGCTGCCTACATACCGGTGGGCTCTGCGATCGACCAGGAAGCGCAACGCCGCGCGACATCGGTTTATTTTCCCGACAAGGTGGTGCCGATGCTGCCCGAGCGCCTCTCCAACGAGATTTGTTCGCTGAAGCCGGGAGTCGATCGTTTGGTGCAATCGGTAATCGTGGAAATCAGCTCCACCGGCAGCACGGTCAACTACGAGTTCCACGATGGCGTCATCCACTCGGCGCAGCGAATGACATATACCGAGGTGGCAAAGCTTCTCGACGGCAGCGATGAGCGGCTGGCTTCACGCTACGCAGACTATATCGAGCAAGTCACGTTGATGTCGAAACTCTGCGAAACGCTGCGAAAGTATCGTGGCCGCCGCGGCAGCATCGACTTCGACCTACCTGAGCCCGAGATCCTCATCAACCTTCGAGGCGAAGTGGAGGGCATTCTACGTTCGGAGCGGAACCAGGCACATCGAATCATCGAGGAGTTCATGATCCGGGCGAACGAAGTGGTGGCGTCCCATCTCACCTGGGAAGGCACGCCCACCTTGTACCGCGTGCACGATGGTCCTGACTCCGAGCGCGTCGAGCAATTTCGTGAGTTCATCCAAGGTCTCGGCCTTCACCTGGGAGGTGGCAGCGATCCGAAGCCTCAGCATTTCCAGAAGCTCGTTGAACAGCTCGAGGGAGAGCAATGTGAGCGAGTGATCGTTTATTTGATGTTGAGAACCATGAAGCAGGCACGCTACGAGGCTGAGAACAACGGCCACTTCGGGCTGGCTTCTGAGATGTACACGCACTTCACCTCCCCGATTCGACGTTATCCAGATCTTGTGGTGCATCGGCTGCTCAAGCTCGAACGGGGCAGTGTATTGCAGGCGAAGTTCGAGGTGGAAACGGTCGAGGAGTCTCTCCCCCGCATTGGCGCCGAGAGCTCACAGCGGGAGCGCAACGCCGAAGACGCGGAACGGCAGTACATCGATTGGAAGAAGGTCCAGTTCATGGCCGACAAGGTGGGAGAGAGCTTCGAGGCCTATATCACCGGCGTCCACGCCTATGGCTTCTTCATCGAGCTCGAGCAGTTCTTTGTCGAGGGCTTGGTACACGTTTCTTCTCTCGACGATGACTACTATCAGTTCGAGGAGCGGAAGCACCGGCTGCGCGGTGAGAACAAGGGACGAGCTTTCACGCTCGGTGATCGGGTGCTGGTGCAATTGGTGCGTGTGGACCGCACCCGACGGCGCCTCGACTTTGCCCTCGAACAGGGGCCTCTTGAGGTCATCCTCAAGAAGAAGACGGCAAAGCCTCTCGCCTCCAAGAAGCGAGTGGCGAAAAAGACCGCACCGGCCAAGAAGCGGCGCCGTCGCAAGAAGTCGGCCGGCAGCAAGGCCGATGAAGAGCAGGCGAAGCAGGCAGAAGCCACGCCATCGCGCACGCCAGGGAGAAGCCGACGGAGGCAAGCCGACGGTGAACCTTCTAAAGATCAACGTCCACAACGGCGGAAGAAGGCTCCCGCGTCTCGGAAGGCGAAGAGCAAGGCCAAGCCGGAAGCCGCCGCCCATAAGAAGAAAGCCACCAAGAAACGGTCGGGTCGCAAGCGCTCCGCCGCGAGAGTACAGGCGCCGGTAAGCAAGGAGGATGCAAAAAAGGTCGTGGAAAAGGCCGGGAAAGACGCCGCACCGCGTCGTGTCAATCCGTATCTGACTGACCTATAGCAGCGTGGCCGATTAATGCGTAGAACGCCGCATCCAGGTGTATTCGAGGCGGTCATTGGCCTGGAGATCCACGTTCAGCTCAGCACCGAGACCAAGCTGTTTTGCGCTTGTGCCAACCGCTTCGGTGATCCTCCCAACACGCATACATGCCCTGTTTGCCTGGGGATGCCGGGTGCACTGCCGACATTCAACGCCGAGGCGATGGGCCACGCGCTCCGTGTTGCCCTGGCTCTCGGTTGCCGCGTCAGGCATCGCAGTCGTTTCGCGCGCAAGAACTACTTCTACCCCGACCTGCCCAAGGGCTACCAGATCTCCCAGTACGAGCAACCGTTGGCCGAGGACGGAAGCTTTGCATTCGATCTCGACGGAGAGCGACGTACCGTCGGTATCGTGCGTGTGCACCTGGAGGAGGACGCCGGTAAATCGGTGCACGATAACGCTGCTGGATCCGGTACCGGCACCTTGATCGACCTGAACCGCAGCGGCGTGCCGCTGGTGGAGATCGTTACTTCTCCCGATCTGCGCGGACCAAAAGAAGCTGATGCTTTCCTTTCCACACTGCGAACCACGCTTTTGTACCTGAACGTTACCGACGCCAGCATGGAAGAAGGAAGCCTACGCTGCGACGCTAACATCTCGGTGCGCCACGCGGGGGAGAGTGCACTGTATGCGAAGACCGAGATCAAGAACCTCAACTCCTTTCGCTTTCTCCGCCAGGCACTACGGTATGAGCAGGAGCGACAAATCGGCCTGCTGCAGGCTGGCGAGCTGCCGGCACCTGGTACGGGCCTTTGGGACGAAAAGACCGGCAAGACGGTGATGATGAGGGAGAAGGAAGAAGTTCCTGATTATCGTTATTTCCCCGAGCCCGACCTGGTACCAGTGGTCGTCGAGGAGGCAGAGTTGTCTGCCACCGCCAGCGATCTTCCGGAGGTGCCTTTGGCCCGAATGGACCGCTTCATGGGGCGATTCTCTCTACCGCGGGCCGATGTCGCGGTGCTGGTCGAGAAGCGGGCGAGGGCGGACTATTTCGAGGCCTTGGTGGCCGCCGGCGCCGAGCCGCTGGAGGCAAGCAATTGGATCCGCGTCAGGATACTGAGATGGTTGAACGAACAGGGCTTGCGGATCGTTGATTTTCCGGTTTCTGCGGAGGCTCTGGCCGAGCTGATTACGACGGCGGCCGCGGGGTCTGTCTCAACGGCCACCGCGAGCGCGGTGCTGAACAGAATGATAGAGACCGGTCGTCGGGCCCCTCAGATCATCGCCGACGAGGGATTGGAGCAGATTTGTTCAGCGAGCGACCTGGTCCCGGTGGTGGATGAGATACTCCACGCTCATCCGCACGAGGTCGAGGCGTACCGTGCGGGAAGGCATCAGCTCCTGGGCTTCTTCATGGGTGAGGTCATGCACGCCACCCGGGGGCAGGCCAACCCGGAGCTTGCTCGCCAGCTACTGTGCTCTAGGCTCGAAGCATGATTCGTTGCTTCCATGTTACCAAGCGGTACGGGGGCATCGTTGCGTTGCGCGATGTGACGTTCCAGGTGGCGGCTGGAGAATTTATCTTTCTGACCGGAAAGAGCGGCGCCGGCAAGACGACACTTTTGCGGCTGTTGTACCTGGCCGAGCTGCCGACCAGTGGTCAGCTGGTCGTCTCGGGTCGTAACCTGGCCAGCATGCCGCACAGGCAGGTGCCTCGATTCCGCCGTAAGCTGGGCTTGGTTTTTCAAGATTTCAAGCTCATCGAGGACCGCACGGTTCTCGAGAACGCCTCTCTGGTAGGCCGGGTCATCGGTCTCTCGCATCCCGAGAGCCGGCGTCGCGCCGAAGAGCTTCTCCGCTTGGTGGGCGTCGACGAGCGGGCTCATCTTCATCCAGCGCAGCTGTCGGGGGGGGAGCAGCAGCGCGTGGCCATCGCTCGAGCCTTGATGACCGCTCCAACGTTGGTGCTGGCCGATGAGCCGACCGGCAACCTCGATCCCGACCGGGCCATCGAGATCATGCGGATTTTCAGAACCATCAATCGTCGCGGCACGACGGTCATCGTCGCGACCCACGATCCAGACCTCATCGCCGCGCTCGGGTATCGGACCCTCATCGTCGAGGACGGCATGATGCGCACCTTGACGCCGGCAAGGCCGGTGGCTTGATCCATGCGCGTCGATCGCTTTGTCCGTCTTTGTCTCGGTGAGGCGGTGCGTGGCTTGCTGGGCCATCGGCGTACGGCGGCACCGGCCGTGGCCATCATCGCTGTCTCTCTGGTGGTGCTGGGCGGTTTCATGTTGGTCTCCGAGAACCTCGGCAGCTTGCTGGTACGGTGGCGGCAGCAGGGTCACGTGCAGCTCTTCCTCGATGACGGCATCACAGAAGGGCGGCGTGATGCGATCTCGGCCGAGCTACAGGGCAACGAAGCGGTCGCGAGCTACCGGTTTGTCAGCAAGGAAGAGGCGGCGGAGCGGTTCCGCGTCGATTTCTATGAGCTCGGTGATTTGTTGGGCTTTCTCGAGGATAACCCTCTTCCCCCATCCTTCGTGGTCACCGTAAAACCTGCCTGGCGAGTGGAGGAAGGGCTTCTCGAACTCGCCGATAAGTGGGGCGCGTTGCCCGGGGTCGATGCGGTGCAATATGACCTGCAAATTATTCGCCGGTTGCAAGTCGGGGTGAACGCCATACGCTTCGCCGGAGCGCTGCTCGGTGGCGCGGTGTTGCTGGCAGCCGTGATCACTACGGCGAACGTCATCCGCGTGCTGGTGGTGGCGCGTCGCAGGGAGATCGACGTGCTGCGTTTCGTGGGAGCTACCGAAGGTCTGGTACGAGGTCGGTTCCTCGCCGAAGGGGCAATTCAGGGGCTCCTCGGCAGCGTCATCGCCCTGGTGGTTCTGTACGGTGTCTACAAGCTTGGCGTTGCCTACGTGGGCGCCGGTAGCGACTCTTTCTTGGCGCTCTTACCCATGCAGTTCTTCGATCTCTTCCTTTTCCTAATGCTCATCGGCATCGGTGTTGCCGCCGGCGTCGTAGGTGCTTGGCTGGCGTTCGGACCCGGTAGCGGCTTGCGGCGCTAGACCCGGTGCCCACGAATAAGGTCTCGTCCACATGAAGCCTGACCGCATGCTCGAACTGCTGCGGGAGGTGGCCGCCGGTAAGCTTGCCGTCGAGTCGGCTCTGGACCGACTGAAAGCTTTGCCGTTCCGAGATCTCGGCTTCGCCAGATTGGACACACAGCGGCCACTGCGCACCGGCCACGCCGAGGCGGTCTTCGGCGCGGGCAAGACGCCCGAGCAGCTCCTGGAAATTGTCGAGGCCATGGCCGAGGACTCCCAACCCGTATTGGTGACACGGTTGTCACCGGCTGCCCGCGACACTCTCGCCGAGCGTTTCCCACAGGCGAGCTTCGATGAAGACGCCGGTTGCATGGTGCTGGGCACACCCCCGCCGGCCAAGGGAATGGTAGCGGTATTGAGCGCCGGAACCGCCGATCTGCCGGTGGCGGCAGAAGCTGCGGTGACAGCGGAAACGATGGGAAGCGCGGTGGCGCGCTTCTGGGACGTGGGAGTGGCTGGGCTGCAACGGCTGCTGGCAGTGTGTGAGGAGGTCGCTGCCGCCCGTGCCATCGTCGTTGTGGCGGGCATGGAAGGGGCGCTACCCAGCGTCGTTGGCGGCATGGTGCGGGCACCGGTGATCGCCGTGCCGACCTCGGTGGGATACGGGGCTTCCTTCGGTGGCCTGACCGCCCTCTTGTCCATGCTCAACAGCTGCGCCCCAGGCGTTGCCACCGTCAACATCGACAATGGCTTCGGAGGAGGCTATCTCGCCCACCTTATCAATGCCGGGGCGGAACAAATTGGTCGTCGCTAGGCACCATGGCTGAAGTCGCCGACACCGATACGCTCCAAGCCCTGGATTTCCCCCTGCTTCTGGCGGCGCTTGTCTCACGAGCACAGACCGAGATGGGGCACGATCGGTTGCTGGCACTTTCGCCCATCGCGGATATCGGGCAGCTCGAGGAGCGCCACGCGCAGGTAGCGGAGGGTCGTGCCTGGCTCGTACAGAACGGTTCCTTATCGCTGGATGAGGTCGTTCCGCTCACCGAGATCCTCTCACGGGCGGCAATTGAGGGGGCGATCCTACAACCGGCATCGCTGCTGGCAATTGTCCGTTCCGCCCGCGCGGCTCGCCGCATCCGCGATCAACTAGCCCGCACTTCGCAGTCATCGTCTGCCATTGCGCCCGCGCAGCCGCGACCCGTTGAGCAATGCGGGCTAGAGGGGCAGGAAGGGATTTGGCCACGGTTGGGCGCTCTTGTTTCCGGCCTGCCCGATCTTGGCCACCTCATTGGTCGGATCAACGGTGTCCTGACCGAAGAAGGGGATCTACGAGATGGGGCGTCGGCTGAGCTGGGATCGCTACGCCGCCGGCGCCGCCGTCTGCGCTCGAAGGTCCTCGAGCGGCTGGAACAGTTGGTCCGGTCGGGCGGCCTCGGCGGTGTGCTCCAGGATCGCCTGGTCACTCAGAGAAGAGGTCGCTACGTGGTGCCGGTGCGGTCCGAGAAGCGAGGATCTCTGCGCGGTGTGGTCCACGACACCTCCTCTTCGGGCCAGACTCTCTATATCGAGCCGCTCGAGGTGTTGGAGCAGCAGAATGAGCTGGCGGCCATCGTGCGGGCCGAAGAGCGGGAGGTAAGAAAGCTGCTGGCCGAGCTGACCGCCCATGTGCGCGGTGCCGCCAGCGATTTGCTCGAGGCGCAACGGGTGGTCACCGAGTTTGATGCACTGCAGGCCGTGTGCCGCTTTGCCGAGGCTACTGGGTCTGTGGCGCCGACCTTCTGCGAGAGCGGCCTGCGGTTGCGCGCCGCTCGCCACCCCTTGATGATCGAGGCGGTAGGCGAGCAAGAGGCCGAGTTGGTGCCGATGGACCTCGAGCTGGCCCCAGACCAACATATCCTGGTGATCACCGGCCCGAACACCGGCGGCAAGACGGTGGCGCTGAAGACCGTCGGTATCTTGACCTTGATGGCTCAGTGTGGCCTGCCGGTGCCAGCTACCGAGGCCTGCCTTTGCTGCTGTCCGTATGTCCATGCCGACATCGGCGACGAGCAGAGCATCGTTGCCAGCTTGAGCACCTTTTCCGCCCATCTGAGCCGCATCAGGAGCTTCCTTCGCTCCTGCCCGTCCGGGAGCATGGTGCTCCTCGACGAGCTCGGCACCGGCACCGATCCAGCCGAGGGCGCGGCGCTGGGCATCGCCCTGTTGGAGCGGTTCGATGAGCTCGGGGCGATGACTTTGGTCTCCACCCATCACGATGCCCTCAAGGCCTTCGCCCATTCCTATGAGGGTGCCGTCAACGCGGCCATGGAGTTCGACAGTGTCACGCTGCGGCCCACCTATCATCTGCGCCTAGGCTTGCCCGGACGCAGCAATGCCTTCGAGATCGCCACACGGTTGGGACTCGACAACCGGCTGGTAGCGCGGGCCCGCAACCTGGTACAGGAGGAAACAGCCGATCTCGACTCGTTGCTGCGAAGCGTCGAGGGTGAGGCCGAGTCTCTGGCCTCCGATCGTCAGGAGATCGAGGATCTCCGCCGCCGGCTTCAGGCTGGCTTGGACCGCTGCCAGGCGATCCGAGAGGAGCTCGAAGAGCTACGCGAGCGGGTTCGGCGGGAAGGTCGCGACGCCATCCGCGAAGTTCTCGAGCGGGTAGGGAAGCAGGGGGCACGCCTGCTCTCGGATTTCTCGGCCGAGCTGGAAGAGGCCGCGAACGCCCGTGCCGCCGCGGATCGGCGGGCCCGCTGGGCCGCGCGAACTAGCGGCCTCGAGGCTGCTGCCAACAAGAATCTCACGGAGGCGGTGACAGAAGCCTTCGAGCGAGTGGTCGAAGAGGGGCCTGAGATGGGTACCTTCGACGGCGGGCTCGCTGGTGGTGGGGAAGCGATGGCGGCCACCGCAGAAGGCGAAGAGGACGAGGAATCACCCTTGCTCCGGGGCGAGCCCGTGGCGGTGCTGCCTCTCGGTTTCCGAGGTAGCATGGCCAGGGACTGGAACCCGGCCGTTGATGATCCGGCGAGCGTTGAGGTGGACGTACGCGGCAAGCGTCTCATTGTGCGGCGCGATCAGATCCGCCGGGCCAGACGCTAGCCTGCAACTCTCATCGCCCTCCTGCTGCGGGCGCGGATAGGCGCGCGCCGACGGCGTTGCGCTTGCTCGGTCTCCTCGACGTATTGTCAAATACGCCTGCGGAGCCCTCCCGGCGCGCGCCTTGTCGGCGCGGGCCTCTCCGCGCCTTCGCGACGTTGCGCGATGAGAAATGCAGGCCAGGTTGTCAGAAAGTCGCTGACGGGTTACAGAGAATAGATGCGCTTTCCCCGTTCCTTCATCGATGAGGTGCGCCGCAGCTCGGACCCACTGGGGATTATCGGTGAGGTCGTGGCGCTCAAGCGTCGCGGCAGCCGATTCGTGGGCATCTGCCCCTTTCACGACGAGAAGACCCCGTCTTTTACCGTCAACGAGGAGGGGCTCTGGTATTGCTTCGGCTGCGGTACCGGCGGCGACCTGTTCCGCTTCATCATGGAGCAGGAGGCTGTAGGTTTCGGTGATGCCGTGCGTATCGTCGCCGAGCGCGTCGGGATGCCGTTGCCGGCTCCCGAAACCCTGCCGACGGAGAGCGGGCGGCGGAATTTGCCGATAAGCCGGCCGCGGCTGCTCGCGGCTCTGACGGCGGCGGACGCTTTCTATAGGCAACAGCTCGCCGATGCAGGCGGGGCTCGTGCCCGGGAGTTCCTACGCGAGCGGGGTTTCGACCGAGAGGTTGTCGACACCTTCGGGCTCGGCTACGCCCCGGAAAGCTGGGAAGCGCTACGGAGCCAGCTGCGCAAGGCGGGCTTCAGCGAGGCTGAAGCAGAGGCAGCCGGATTGTTGAAGAGGCGGCAAGGCAGCTCCGGCAGCTACGATCGTATGCGCCACCGCGTGGTCTTCCCGATCCGTGACTTGCGAGGCAGGACCATCGCTTTTGGCGGCCGAATCATCGATACGGGGGAGCCCAAGTATCTGAATTCGCCGGAAACCCCCTTGTTTCAGAAGAGCAAGACCCTGTACGGGTTGCCAGAGGGCCGCGAGGAGATCGGCCGGCGCGGCTTCGCGCTATTGGTCGAGGGTTACTTTGATCTGCTGAGCTGCGCCCAATATGGTTTCCGGAACGCGATAGCGCCGCTGGGGACAAGCTTCACGGAGGATCACGCCCGCCTGTTGTCGCGCTTCACTCGGAAGGCAGTCGTCAGTTTTGACGGTGACGTGGCCGGCCTCGCAGCCGCGGAGCGCACCGTCGGCATGTTTCTGAGCCAGGGCTTTCAGGTCACGGTCGTACAGTTACCCGCTGGCCATGATCCGGATTCCTACCTGCGGGCCGAGGGGGCCGGCGCCTACGGTGCCGCCCTCCGTAGCTCGCAGGCGGCGCTCGAGTTTCTCGTCCTGCGCGCGGGCGAGAGGGCTGATCTTGGCACGCCACGGGGCAAGGCCGAGGCGCTGGCATCTTTGCTGGAATTTGTCGTGCCGATTGCCGATCGAGTAGAGCGGGCCGAATGGATAGGCCGACTGGCTCAGCGCTTGCAGGTGCAAGAGCACCTTGTCGAGCAGGCAGCCGCCGAGGCGCTCTCGAGGCGCCGTCGCCGGGGGCGGAGCGGGAGCCCACGGAGCATGGATGGATCCAAGAGCCGAGGGGATGACGCCGGGGGCTGGAAGGCACAGCTGGGCAAGCCCAAGCTGGCCGAGCGGGAGCTGTTACGTGCGGTGCTCGAGTATCCCGAGTGGCGTCGGCCGCTGGAGGAAATCTGCCGGCTTGAAGCGATCCGCGATCCTCGGATTCGGGCGCTTTTGGCGGCCGCCGCAAGGTGCGAGCAGGATGGATTGCCGCCGCACCCGGCCGAGCTGCTGGCCCGCTGTAAGGTCCCGGGCGCCGATGTACTGTTGTCGCGTCTGCGGTTGCAGGAGGGTGCCCCCATGGATTGGGACACCGCTCGCAACTGCGCACTGGGCATCCATGACGCCAGCCTGGAGCGCAAGATGAGAAAGATGCAGGAAGCCATCGAGGAAGCGCTAAAGGTAGGTGACAGGGAGCGTTTCAGCGATCTGAATCGCGAGAAGATTTTGCTGGCTCGGCAAATCCGGTCGATGTAGGCGGCATTGTAGCGCTGACCGCGCAAGGGGCGGGCTTCTTGGCGGCGGCGCAACCGCCCTCGACAGGTAGATGTCGTGCCCTGTGCGGCAGCCCGGCCGCTCCGAGCCGGGTCACAGTGACAATCTAGGCATCAGTGGAACTCGACAGGAAGTACAGAGAGGTCAGCGCTCTCATCGAGCTGGGCAGGAGAAGAGGGTTCCTCTTCTACGACGAAATCAACGAGCTCTTGCCCACCGAGATCACGTCACCCGAGGACATATCGGCCCTTCTCGAGAAGATCGCCGCCGTTGGTATCCACCTGCGCGAAGAGCCGGAAGAGGTGGTCTACGGCGCGCCCGGAGGTGGTGGCCGGGCCGATGTGCAGGCGGGGACGGAGATTGCCAGGTCGATTCGCTCGGGCGCCATCGACAAGACCACCGACTCGGTGCGCATGTACCTGCGGGAGATGGGCACCCATCCACTCCTCGACCGTGAAGGAGAGATCGAGCTCGCGCAGCGCATCGAGATGGGTAGCGAGCGTGTGGCCAGGGCTTTGTACCGCACGCCACTGGCGCTTCGCACGGTTTTGGAGAAGCTGCCGGCGGTGAGTGCTGATGCCGGGCAGCTACGCTCGCTGGTGGATTGTAGCGACGACGACGACGAGTCCCTTCGGCGCCGCGCTGCCTCTTTTGCCAAGGTCTGTAGAGAGCTTCAGCATATGGACCATTTGCTGCAGGCGGGGCGGGAAAGGCTCGCTGACTCTGGCCATCGAGGCCCGGCCGCCGAGGAGCTGGCCTTGGAGCAGAGTCGTCGCTGGGATCGTGTGCAAGAGCTTCTCAGCGGGCTCCATCTACGTGTCAGCGTGCGGCGGCGCCTGGCCAATGAGCTGCGTAGCGCAGTGGAGCGCATCAAGCTGGTGGAGAAAGGCATTCGCTTGGAGCGACGCGAGCTTCTGGGTGCCCCCGTCGTCTCCGAGCTCGAATTGGAGGAAGGCGTCGGCAGCGATGCCCAGGAAAGAGACGGCCGGGTATCCGGGCCCAGCGTCGGCCTCCTGAAAGCGGAAGTGCGTGCGCGCATACGGGAGCTGCGGGCGGAGATGACCCATATCGAAGAGACATACGATGCGCCTGCGCGTGCCTTGAAGAGAAGCCTCGAGAAGGTAGAGGCGGGGGAGCGGGAAATTGCCCAGGCCAAACGACAGCTTGTGGAGGCAAACCTTCGATTGGTGGTCTCGGTGGCCAAGCGCTACACCAAGCGGGGCTTGCAGTTTCTCGATTTGATTCAGGAGGGCAATATCGGCCTGATGCGGGGGGTGGACAAGTTTGAATACCGACGCGGCTACAAGTTCTCCACCTACGCCACCTGGTGGATTCGGCAGGCGATCAGCCGGGCCATCGCCGACCAAGGTCGAACCATCCGCGTACCGGTTCACATGATCGAGACGATCAACAAGGTTCTCAGGGCCTCGCGTCGGCTGGTGCAGGAGATCGGCCACGAGCCGACTCCTGAGGAAGTGGCCGTCCTGGTTGATCTGACGCCCACAGAAGTGCGCCGGGCATTGCGCATTGCCCAGGAACCGGTTTCGTTGGAGCTACCGATAGGCGAAGAGGAAGGTACCCATCTGGCGGACTTCATCGAGGACAATCGCCTGCCTTCGCCGGCCGATGCAGTCATCGATCTTTACCTGAAAGAGCAAACCCACACGGTGCTGCGGACGCTGAGTGGCCGTGAGCAAGAGGTCTTGCGATTGCGCTACGCGCTGGAAGATGGCGAGGAACATACTCTGGAAGAGGTCGGTGGTCGGTTTCAGCTGACGCGAGAGCGGATTCGTCAGATCGAGGCCAAGGCCCTTCGGAAGCTCCGGCATCCGTCGCGCTGTCGGCGCTTGCAGCCGGAGACCCATCGCTTCTGATTCAGCCTGTCCCATCAACAGGTCGAGAAGCGAGCGGGCGGGGGGCGATGAGGCCCTGGGCACGAACCCGGGCTGGGAATGCCGGTACCACTCGCCGGCCGCTGCCTCGTCGGCTTTCTTGTTGGCTCTCTCGGCCCATGCTAGAGTTTGAGAGTTCTGGCCTGCATTTCTCTTCGCCCTACGTTGCCAGGGTCTATACGCGGCCGTAGCAGGAGGGCGATGAGAAATGCGGGCTAGTGGGGCCCTTAGCTCAGCTTGGTCAGAGCCGCCGGCTCATAACCGGACGGTCCCAGGTTCGAATCCTGGAGGGCCCATCGTATGTAGTCCGGAACCTTTCCCTGATTGGCGCCATTGCTGAGAGAGAGAGTAGGTACAGGTCGCGGAGAAACCCATTGGGTGAATGGGGCCCGAAAGGTCACACCACCACCGGGAAGAGGCGTGCAGGCGCCTGAGCCTGCTGAACGGGTGGGCTGTTGCCCACCCGTATTTTTCTGTCCCCTAAGATGAGCGTGAAAGGCGATTTGGAGTGCTTGGTTTGGCTGCAGGCACGTGAGCTGGAGCTGAGCGAAAGCGCTCGTTCGTTGAACGCCGTGGCTCGTAGACGGGCCGAGTTTGAAGCGCGAATCGAGAAGGCTGAACAAGAAGTACGCTCGACAGAGAAAGAGCTGGAAGCGTGCCAGAAGCAGGGGCGGCAACTCGAGACCGAGCTGAGAGCGGCCGAGGAAAAGGTGCGGAAATACAAAGACCAGCTCATGGCAGTCAAAACCAACAAGGAACTGTGGGCGCTCCAGGAAGAAATCTCCTCCGCCGAAGGCAGAGTGGAATCCATCGAGGATCAGAGCCTCGAGCAACTCGAGGTCGCTGATGAGGCGGAAAAGAAGATCGCCGCCGGCCGCCGCCGTCTCGATGAGATCCGCCTCCAAGTAGAGGTCGCTCGCTCGGAAGCCGACCGTGAGGAGCAGGGGCTCAACGAGCAGAGCCAGCGGATCAGTCAAGCCATCGCGGAGCTGCGCCAGCGACTGCCCCAGGAGCTGCTCGGTAAGTACGAGCACGTCAAGGAAGTCAGGGCGGGGGTAGCGGTGGCCGAGGCGGTGGGCGAGACGTGCCTGGCCTGTAACTTCAAGCTTCGACCTCAGCTCTACGTCGAATTGAAAAACCTGTCCGCGGTGCTTCAGTGCGAGAACTGTAATCGGGTCCTCTTCGAGCGGGAGTCTCTGGGTCTGCCGGCTTCCTTGATGAGGAAAACGGAAGAAGAGGACGTACCCCATGAGCCGTCGCCAGCGACGCAGCAGGAAGAGAGTCCTCCTGAGTGGACGCCGTGATCGCCTATATCGATGGTGCTTCGCGCGGCAACCCGGGGGATGCCGGATACGGAGTGCAGGTGTGTGCCACCAGCGGCGAAGAAATTACGGCGTTCGGCGACTATCTGGGCCGGCAGACCAACAATCACGCCGAATATCGTGCCCTGCTGGCAGCATTGCGATGGGCACACGCCAGCGGGGTTGACGACCTACAGGTGTGCTCCGACTCGCAACTGCTAGTGCGGCAGATGAACGGCGACTACCGGGTCAAGAGCGCCACGCTCCGTCCCCTCTATGAGGAGGCACGTGTGCTGGCGGATCGCTTCGACCGTTTCAAAATCCGACATATTCCTCGTGGTCAGAACGAGGCCGCTGACACACTGGCGAACCGCGCCATCGACCTAGCTCAGCAGGGCGATACCGGCTAGCATCCTGCCTGCCGCCTCCCCATCCCGGCGATAGGACCAAAGCCGGTCGCCGTGGCAATGGGTGCACAGCTCGGCTTCGGCGATCTGTGAACGGGGCACGCCATCGCGGCGGGCGACAGCAACGGCCACGGCCGGCAGGTGACAGCGGAGCCTGCCGTCAGGGGCGCCGCCATCGGTCGGTACCAAAGCCTCGCTGTCGAGTTTCCGGGCCGCGAAGGCCTCGATGACCTCCGGGCCGACCTCATAGCAACAGGGACCGATACCGGGCCCGATGCCGACGAGGCAATCGGCGGGGTCGGATCCGAAGTTCCTGCCCATCGCTTCCAGGGTGGCGTGTACCACGCCACTTGCCAGGCCCCGCCAGCCGCCGTGCACGGCTGCCACCGCCCGATGGCGGGGATCGGCGATGAGAATCGGCAGGCAGTCGGCGACCGCAACGGCCACCGTGATTCCTGGGACATCGGTGATGAGAGCATCGCCCGAGGGCCGCTCTCGGGCGCTGGGGCGAAGGAACGGCTCCCGAGCGCCGAGCGCCGGCGGCAGGAGACAGACGCCGGCACCGTGGACCTGATGAACTCGTGCCACAGGTGAGGGCAGAACATCGGTGAGCGAGCCCCACCGCGTCTCGAAGGCGTGAACGACGCCGTCGAGCGAGACCAGCGCCCGCAGCTGCAGGAGGTCGGGGTGTTGGTGGCTGAAAGGGCGGAGGTTCCTTGGCCAGGAGAGCAGCTGTGGTGGGGCCTGCATGCGGATCAGGCCGCCGCTCCGACGTCGATCTTGAGGGCGCGTTGCCATTGGTTCTGCAGTGCAGTCGGTGAGGCACCGATGCGCAGGTGTGCCCACGGTAGTGGCTCGGTGGGTGCGTAGGCCCGGTAGGCGAAGTGTGCCAGGCTGCCACCCTCGCTCTCCCACCGACGCACCGCCTGTGACCACGAGCCGCAGCGGAAGAGTTGCTCGAGGAGAGCTGCCACCCGCCGGTCACCCCGTGACAAGACACCTTGGACCTCGGCTGACCGCGGCGACATGGCCTCGAGGCTGACGTTCGGCAAATGAGCGATCCGACGCCGCAGCCAGCGCAGCTTGGCCCGGTACACCTGTGGGCGGATCTGCTCGACCCACTGGAATGGCGTGCCTGGCTTGGGTATCAGGCAGTTGACCGACAGCGTAATGGTGCCGATGCTGCCCCGTGCCCGACCCTCATCCACCATGATCGCTTGCATCTGGGCGGCAAGATCGATGAGATCCCCGAGATCCGCCTCGGTCTCGCCCGGCAAGCCGATGATGATGTAACACTTCAGGCTGTGGGCACCGGTGCGGAAGAGCATCCGCACCTTTTCGAGGATCTCCTCATTACTGATCTTCTTCATGATCAGCTGCCGCAGGCGGTCGCTGCCGGTCTCGGGAGCAATGGTGATGCTCTTCTGGCCCGACTCGATAACAGCTCTGAGGAGCGGCTCTTGCAGGGTCGAGATAATCAAACTGGGGCTGAACACTGCGAATCCCCGGCCACGGAGACCCTCGGCGATTGTCACGATCTCGGGATGGTCGAGGAGGGCAGTAGCGACGAGGCCGACTCGCTCGGTCTGCTGGCGCCACTGCTCGGCTACGGCCAGGATGTCGTCTACCGCGTGCACGCGGAAAGGCAAGATGTTGTACCCCACCCAGCAGTAGCGGCAACCCTTGGTGCAGCCGCGGGCCACTTCGATCATGGCGCGATCGCCGAATTGGGTTTCAGGGCTCAGGACCGATGTGGCCGCGACCGACTCGACGCCCCCGAAAGTGGCGCGTACCTTCCTGATCGTAGCCGGTGCCGGTGCCTGCGGCGTGAGACCGACGAAAGGTGGGACATCGCCGTGCGGTCTGCTGGTAGCGTGTTCATCCCCGTAGCTAGGTTGGTAGAGTGAGGGCACGTAGAAGCCGGGGACCGTGCACAGTTTTTCGAGCAGGGTTCGACGCTGGTGGTGCCCGAGGAGAGCTTCGACGAGCGGTTCCACCAGCTCCTCGCCCTCACCGATACAACAGAGATCCACGAATGGTGCTACTGGCTCGGGGTTGATCGACACCGTCGCGCCACCCATCGCCACCAAAGGATACTCCTCGCCGCGCTCGCTGGCCCGCAACGGTAAGCCAGCCAGGGCCAGCAACGTGAGCAGGTTCGGGTAGTCGTTCTCGAAGGACACGGAGAGAGCCAGGAGATCGGCATTGATCACCGGGCGCTGCGTCTCCAAGCTCGGCAAGAGCGCGCTTCTGCGGGGGAAGCGGGCGAGCTGCTCGGCATCGGGAAGAAAGAGACGCTCACAGCAGACTTCCGGGCGAGCGTTCAGCAACCGGTAGAGGGTCTGCACGCCGAGGTTGCTCATGCCGACGGCGTAGGTATTGGGGTAGGCGAGGACGACTCGCAGGGGGGCGCCGGGGTTGAACGGTACCAGGCTGGTCTCCGATTGAAGCCGTCGTCGCAGGCGGTGAGAAGAACTCAAGCGGCCACCCGCCTAGCTGTCTCCGTCGCTTTCGCCAGGAGGGTCCTGGGCGCGCAAGAAGGCCGGCACGTCGAGGTCCTGATCTAGCCCCTGAGTGCTGATCGTCGAATGCCCCGCCTGCCGCCCGGTGTCGCCGCTCGTCGGCCGATAGAAGCGGCTGGCGTTGCGTTGCGCGCGAGGCGGAAGCGCCGATGCTCTCTCGGTGTCGACGTGCGGTTGGAATGGAGAAGCGGATTCAAACCCAGTGGCGATGACGGTGATCTTGATCGCGTCCGCCAGCGCCTCATCGATGACCGCGCCGAAGAGGATGTTGGCGTCATCGTCGGCCGCCTCGTAGACGACCGAGGCCGCCTGATTCACCTCGTGCAGCGTCATGTCAGGTCCACCGCTGATATTGATCAGCACGCCCCGGGCCCCCTCGATCGATGTGTCTTCCAACAGCGGGCTGGCGATGGCCGCATTGGCCGCCTCCAACGCCCGGTCAGGACCCCGGTGGAGGGCAGTGCCCATGATTGCCATGCCCATCCCTGACATCACCGTTCGTACATCGGCGAAATCCAGGTTGACGAGACCGGGGATCAAGATGAGGTCGGCGATGCCCTGCACGCCCTGGCGGAGCACGTCGTCGGCGACGCTGAAGGCTTCCGTCAAGGGCGTTTCAGCGCTGACCGTATCGAGCAGGCGGTCGTTGGGAATGGCAATGAGCGTGTCCACGGCATCCTGGAGCTCCTTCAGCCCCATCTCTGCCTGGTGCATGCGTCGGCGGCCCTCGAACCGGAACGGCCTGGTCACTACCGCCACGGTGAGGGCGCCGAGCTCGGTGGCGAGGCGGGCGATCACGGGTGCGGCGCCAGTTGCGGTGCCCCCTCCCAAGCCGCCCGTCACGAAAACCATATCCGCCCCTTCCAGCACCTCGACCACCTCCTCGGTGCTCTCCAGGGCGGCCTGCCGGCCGATCTCCGGATTCGCACCGGCGCCGAGCCCACGTGTCAGATTGGCGCCTAGCTGGATCTTCACCGGCGCGGTGTTGGTCTCGAGGGCCTGTAGGTCGGTGTTGCAGGCGATGAACTCGACCCCCGCCAGCCCCGATCGCATCATGCGGGAGATGGCGTTGCCGCCGCCACCGCCGACGCCGATAACCTTGATGCGTGCACCTCGTAGATCGAGATCATCGAGTTGTAGGCGCAAGGGCTTCTCGGCGGGCACGAGTTCCCCCTCGGCGATGTCGCCCTCGGCAACCTGCTCGGGGAGCTGACCACCCGCGGCCTCATGCGGGTCCATTTGGGGTTCAACCGTCGCCGCCTCGGGGGCCGCTTCTTCCAATGTGGGTTGCCGGGCACCGGCTCGCTGAAACTCCTGCAGTCCCTGCTGCCAACCTCTGAGGTCGTCTACGGCCATCTTTTTCTCCTTCGTCGCGGATTGGCCTTCTAAAACAATTCACCTAGCCAGTGGCTCAGGCGGCCGACAACGCGGCTAACCCATGCGCTATCTTTCGGCTCGAAGTAGGTTCCAACGTCTCGGTTGTAATGGCCATAGAGGGCCAAGCCGACCGCTGTCGAGTAGATTGGGCTCGATACGATGTCCACCAAGCCGTCAACAGATTGCGGCATACCGATACGCACTGGCATGCCACACTGCTGTTCCGCCAAGTCAGCGAACCCCTCCAGCAACGCCCCGCCGCCGGTCAAAACCAGGCCGGCGTTGAGCTGATCAAAATAGCCGGCGCGAGCAATCTCTTCGTGAACCAGATCGAGGAGCTCGGCGGCACGAGGCTCCAGGATCTCGCACAATCGTCGACGAGGCAATAGCCGCGACCCGCGCCCTCCGATGCCGGGCACATCGAGGGCCTGATCGGGATCCACCAACGCGGCGGAGACACAGCCGTAACGGACCTTGATGCGCTCCGCGTCGGCGATGGGAGTGTTCAAGCCGACGGCGATGTCGTTGGTGAAGTGGTCACCACCGGCTGGGAGAACTGCGGTGTGGCAGACGCTGCCTTCCAGAATGCAGGCGATGTCCGTCGTGCCACCTCCCATATCGACAAGCGCCACCCCCAGCTGTCGCTCGTCTTCGGTCAGAACCGCTTCGTTCGAAGCCAGTTGCTCGAGAACCACGGCCTGCGCCTCGATGCCGGCTCTGTTCACACAGGTGACCAGCGTTTGCACGGCCGACAAGGCACCCACTACGAGATGAACGTTGACCTCCAAACGGCTGCCGGACATTCCCAAAGGGTCGAGGATGCCGCTGTGGTCGTCGATGACGAACTCCTGTGGCAACAGGTGGAGGAGCTCACGGTCAGGAGGAAGCTCGAGGGAACGCGCTGCATCGATGACTCTGCGGATGTCTTCCTCTGTAATCTCACGAGTGCGGCCATTGACGTCGATTGAGCCCCGACTGTTGAAACCCCGGATGTGCCCTCCGGCCACGCCCACGAAAGCCCGATCCACGCTGGTGCCGGCCATGAGCTCGGCTTCTTCCACCGCCGCCTTGATACTCGCCACCGTGGTGTCCACATCGACCACAATCCCCTTGCGCTGTCCATCGGATTCGGCCAGGCCGACGCCAATAATTTCCAGCGAACCATTCGTGGAGGGCTCGCCAACGACGGCGCACACCTTGGTGGTGCCGACATCCAGGCCGACGATGGTTTGCTCGCGCCTCGGCATCTTCTCCTCCTACCTTCCAAGCCTGTCCAGTGTACGGACAACTAACATGTCGCGGTAGCGGGTATCGATGCTGGAAGGCGCCGACGGCGGATCGGTCACCAGCAGTGTCCGCACGGCCGCGATCTTGCTTGCCAATGCGCGCTCGTCGCCGAGGATGATCTCGAGCGTCGGCTGCCGTAGCACCAGCACGACTCCCGATGCATCGAGCCTGAAATGGTCCACGGGCCGGACCAGGTCAACCCCGCTGCCTTCGAGCCAATCGATGATGGCCAGCGCTGATTTCACGGAGGCTCCTTGTGCCGGTAGTTCCGTCAGTCTCTGTCCCGGCCTTGCCTCTATCTGCTCGCCAGCCAAGCGGATCAGTATCATTCGCTTTGAACGTGCAAACGGGCCGGAGAGGACCACGCCTTCGCTATCGATGGCATAGCTACGATCAGCGATCTGAAGGATCGCCCGCGGCTGACGCGGCTCGATGCTGACAACCAGCCCGTCGGGCAGTAAGCGCCGTACCGCCGCTCTGCGTACTCCGGGCAATGCTTCGATGGACTGACGAAGCCGCGGCAAGTCTAGCGCCAACAGGTTGCGACCGTACTGTGGCCTCAACTTGCCTCGCACTGGTTCGATCAACTCTGCCGGCACTTGGCGCAGTATGACCCTCTGCAGCGACAGCACGGGTAGTGTGCGAGCTTGCCGGTAAGCAAGGTTCATGCCCAAGCCGCCAACCACCACGATACCCACGACGACGGCCACGCGGATGATAGCATGCAGTCTGCTGCGCCGCCGCAGCGAAGGGCGATTTTGAACCCGGCGCAGGAACTGCGGAGGCCTGCTGTGGCCTTCGCTCACCATCTGCGGATCTCCTCCTCCAGAGATATTCCAGACTGTTGCTCCACCTTTTTCTTGATCGCGCCGATCAGCTGCTGCACGTCCTCTGAGGTGGCATCGGCGCGGTTGATAATGAAGTTCCCGTGCAAGGGAGAGACCTCAGCGCCGCCGATCTGCAATTCTTTGCAGCCCGCCAACTCGATCAGCTGCCCTGCCGTACGGCCGCCACGGGGGTTCTTGAAGATACAGCCGGCGTTCCGTGCCCCCACAGGTTGGCGGGCGCGCTTGAGGCTTTGTAGATGCTTCGAGCGATCGGCCAGAGCACGAGCTTCTCCCGTCCCCAGCTCCATCGTCACGCTAACGATCACACCCCCGGTGCCGGAGTGCTCCTCGAAGTTGAGGCTCCGGTAAGACCAGACGAGGTCGCTCGCTGTCAGCGTCCTTGTGGTTCCGTCCCCGGCGACGATGTCGAGACCGGTGACGATGTCGGACATCTGCCCTCCCCAACAACCGGCATTGCCGGCCACGGCGCCACCGATGGTCCCCGGCAGGCCGGTCGACCAGACCAATCCAGCCATTCCGTTTCGTGACGCCGTCCGCAAAGCCTGTGCCGTGGGCAAGCCGGCGGCGAAGGTGGCCCTTGGCGCGTCGATGCGCGTGCCATCGATCAAGCGTGTGGTATTGATGATCCCCAGGCGGACGCCGCTATCAGGCACCAGTACGTTGGTGCCACCTGCCAATATCCTCCATGCCAGCCCACGCCGTGCGAGCCACGCAACGGTGGCGGCAACCGCCTCAGGGTGGGGCGGCCAGATCATCAACGGTGTCGGGCCACCGATCCCCAGGGAAGTGTGCCGGGCGAGCGGCTCTTCGAGTCTGTACTCGCAGCCCTCTCGTCGGCAGAAGGCGACGGCGTCCTTGACGTCGATAGCTTCCCATACGCATCTGTCTTCAGAGGTTGCCGGCCGGTTCATGACGGTCCACCGCCGGCGGCATCGGAGCGTTGAGCAGGGCCGTCATCATCACCGCTGTCGGCCTCGCCTCCCAGCTTTTTTGCCAGCCCGCGAGCGACTTTCCAGACATCGCCGGCCCCTAGCGTCACCACCAGATCACCTGGCTGTACCTGGTCTGCAAGGGCTTCCACCGCTTCCTCGAGCGTGTCGACGGTAACTACCCGCTTGTGACCATGCTCGTTGATCGTCTTGGCCAGCCCTTCGCCGGTTACCCCTTGAATCGGATCCTCGCCGGCCGCGTAGATCGGTAGCACGATCAAAGCGTCAGCCTGATAGAACGACCGCGCGAACTCCTCGCGTAGAAGCTTCGAGCGGCTGTACCGATGTGGTTGGAAGCAGACCAGAGTGCGACGATTCCAGGCCTCCTTAACAGCCGCTAGCACGGCGCGGATCTCGGTGGGGTGGTGGCCGTAGTCATCGACGATCAGCACCTCGTTGATATCGGCGATGGCCTGAAAACGGCGGTCCGTGCCGGCGAATTCGGCCAATGCTTTCACTGCCACTTGTGCATCGATGTCCAGCTCACGCGCCACGGCGAGGGCTGCCAGGGCGTTGAGAGCGTTGTGTCGGCCGGGCACGCGTAGCTGCACTTTTCCGAGCTGTTGAGAGCCCACATAGTAGGTGAAGGAAGTTCCCCTCGGCGAAACGCGTACCTCCGTGGCGCGGACGTCGGCCTGCGGGGTAAAGCCGTAGGTGGTGAGCTTGCGGCGCACTCGAGGGATGGTCTCCTGGATAACGGCGTCGTCCAGGCAAGCGATGCTGGTGCCATAGAAAGGTACTCCGTTGAGGAATTTCAGGAATGCATCGCACAGTCCTTGGAAATCACGATAGTGATCAAGGTGTTCTGCATCGATGTTGGTTACCACGGCAATGGTCGGGGAGAGCATCAAGAACGAGCCGTCGCTCTCGTCTGCCTCGGCCACGAGAAAATCGCCGTGACCCAGTCGAGCGTTGGTTCCCCAGGCCTGCAGGCGGCCCCCGATCACCACTGTCGGGTCGAGATCGGCTGCCTCCAAGACGGTTGCCACCATGGAAGTAGTGGTCGTCTTGCCGTGAGACCCGGCAACCGCCACACCGTACTTCATGCGCATCAGCTCGGCCAGCATCTCGGCGCGCGGAATCACGGGGATGCCCCGCTGATGGGCTGCGATGACCTCAGGGTTGTCGGCGCTGACCGCGGAAGAGGTGATGACCACGTGAGCGTCGCGAACCTGCTCCGGTCGGTGGCCTACATAGACTGTTCCTCCGAGCTGCTCCAGCCTTCGGGTGATCGGCGATGCTCGCAGGTCTGAGCCTGATACGTCATAGCCGAGGTTCAGTAGTAGCTCGGCGATACCGCTCATACCGATTCCGCCAATGCCGACAAAGTGGAGGTGACGGATGCGCTTGAGCATGGTCAGTTCCTAGCCCGCTGCTGCCGCGGTGAGGGAGACCGTGTGGAAGGCTCGCTCATGAGTGTTGGCTGAGGTTGAGGAGCACGCCGATGGCAACACAAGAGGTGACCATCGACGAGCCACCGTAGCTGATCAGTGGTAGTGGTATTCCGGTCGTCGGAACGAGGTTGACGACAACACTCATGTTGAGAAGAGCTTGCATGACCAGCGCCGTCGTCAGGCCGATACCCAGATAGAAGCCGAATCGGTCGGGTGCCCGCAGCGCTGCCCTGACCCCGCGCCAGAGAATCAGCATGAAGCCGATGAGCACCGCCGCGGTGCCGATCAGTCCTAGTTCCTCTCCGATAACTGCGAAGATGAAATCGGTGTGTGGTTGCGGCAAGAAAGAGAGTTTCTGTCTTCCCTCGGCCAACCCGAGACCGGCAACGCCGCCCGTGCCGACAGCGATGAGCGATTGTACGGTCTGGAAGCCGACGTCCGTCGGGTCTGCCCACGGATTCAAGTAGGCAAGGATGCGTCGCATCTGATAGCCGGTCGAGAGCACCTGGATCGTCGCCAACCCGGTCGCCAGCGAACTGAAGCCGAGAATGTAGTGCCAGCTGAGGCCGGCGACGCAAAGCAGAACAGCGGTGATGGCCACTATCGATGCAGCGGTACCGAGGTCGGGCTCTTTGGCGATCAACAGAGCGAAGGCCCCGACCACCAGCAATGGCGGCAGGAGGCCGTTCCACCAGTCGTTGAGTTGATCTTCCTTGCGAGCCAGGTAGCTGGCCAGAAACAGTACCAGGGCAAGCTTGGCCGGCTCCGATGGCTGGAGCGTGAAGGAGCCCACTTCTATCCACCTGCGGGCGCCGTTTCCGGAGTCTATGAACAGAACGACCGCCAGAGCTACCAGGGCGGAGAGCACTGCCAGCAGCACCAGGGGTCGTTGCTTCCACAGTCTGTAGTCGAACCGCAGCGCCATGAGCATTGCCAGCAGTCCGACGACGGCGGACACGAGTTGGTGTGCGAGGAAATGCGTGTCGGTTCCCCAGTGTTGCTGTGAAGCGGGGAAGGATGCGGAATAGACCATCAGCAAGCCGAGGGCGATCAACGACACGGTGGTGGCGAAGA
>JBHHYG010000005.1:0-34221 GCA_046757445.1 Acidobacteriota bacterium | reverse complement strand
GTCTTACCCCGGCGGATTTGCTCCTCGCAACGGTGCACACTGTCCCGCAGGTCACCCTCGAGCGCCCGCAGGAGCCGGATCTTGCGGCCCACGCTCTCGAGCTTCGCCACCAGCCGCTCCCGCACCGCCAGGCACGTTTCGCCCGCCGCATCTCGCAACGCCAGCAGCTCCTCGATCTCATGCAGCGAAAAGCCCATCTCCTGGGCTGCCTTGACGAAGCGCACCCGCTCGAGCTCGGCATCGCCGTAGAGGCGATACCCCGATGGTGCCCTGCGGGCCGGCCGCAACAGGCCGCGGCGCTCGTAAAAGCGCAACCCCTCCACCGACATTCCGACGTAGCTGGCCACTTCTCCGATCCGATAGCTCATCTCGATCCTATGGTAAACCCTGTACATTGATACAGAGTCAAGAGCTATCCCTCTCGAAGGGAAAGAGAAGTCAACGCTTCACGGAGCAGGCGAGTGTGGCCCCTAGCGACAGCGCCGAGCTCTTGCCCGCTGTCACCTTTCTCAGGACGTGGCCGCTCATGCGGGCGCCCTCCTGCGGCTATATGCCCGCCTACTGGGGTCTGGAATCTCTCGCCGCAGCGTCCTCCGCAGAGGTCTCTTCGGCGTCCTTGGTGACCGGCTCCAGCAAGCTGGCCTCGAAGCCGGCGCCGTCAACGGCTTCGACCAACTTCTGCGGATTCACCAGCTCGGCACGGTAGCCAACATCGGCGCGCTTCTCATCGAGGGAAACCTCGGCCCGCGTAACGCCGTCGACATCGAGCAAGGCCTGGCGCACGGCCAGGGGGCATGCCCCTCAGGTCATTCCCTCGACGTGCAGGCTGACGGTGCTGACGTCCGCTGCTGACCCTCCCGTCGCCTCCGCAGCCGGGGCCTCGCGCCCGGCGCCGCAGCCGACGCTCCCGATCGCCGTTCCTGCAGCCAGCAAACCGACACCCGCCCAACGTATGAGTCTCATGGCACGATTCCTCCCTCCAGCGGCCGGGCCAGGGTCATGACGGCACCATGGTCCAGCCAATTGATTTTCTAGATTCGGTGGCCGTTGCCAGGCTACTAAGATCTTAGCTCTGTAGCTTGCTGTAGAGTCAAGTACGCTCTTGGCGACCTCCTCATATGAGGCGGTGATTGTTGATGACCATGTCGTCCTTGACGGTACGGGCGATCTACCGTTCGTGGAGGCACGACTTTCATTGAACGCCGTAGCTCCCTTGAGTACATTCATCAGACTCCTCGTGCTCGATAAGCGCAGTTGCGCCGTGTCTCCCCGAGCTTCTGAGCTGACCTTTCGCATTCCCCGATAAGGAAGGATTGAACCATGAGTTTGGCCGATCGGTTCCGCCCGGCAAGTGATCCCAGACCTGCGTCCGGCCCCGCAGCAGTCCCGACGAAGCGCCCGAGGGTTCTTCGGCAGCCTGCTTCATGGAGCCTCCGGCAAAGCCTTGCGGTCACCAGCTTGCTTCTGGCCTGCAGCTCGTGGGCATCCGTGCTGCACGCTCAGGCCTCCTCCGAGCGGGGCAGCGCCCTCTTCGTCAAGTTCGCTTGCAGCCGCTGCCATGGGGCCCAGGCAGAGGGCGATTACGGCCCGCGCCTTGCCGGAGCCGACCTCGACTTCGAGGCAGTGCGCCGTCAGGTACGTAACCCTAAAGGTTTGATGCCCAAATTCCCCGAAGACAGGCTCGGCAAAGGAGATCTCGAGGATATCTATGCTTTCCTGCAGAGCCTCGCGCCTGATATTGAGGTCTACCCCACCTGGTTCGGTACCGACCTTCTCAACCTGCCGACGCCGGAGACCCCGGACCCCCATGAGCTCGAGGTGCACTTTTCCCATCGCTTTGCGCAATCCACCTCTGACGCCGGCCGCGAGGGACTCTACGGCCTCGACAGCTTCGCCTTCCCGGCCTTCTACTTCATCCAGGGGCTCACCGAGCGGCTGGCTGTTTATGGCGGACGCTCCTCCAATCTGGCAACGTGGGAGTATGGAACCAAAGTGCGATTGCTCGAGGAGGGACAGATCGGGCTACCGATCTCCGTTGGCGCCACAATCGGAGGGACCTTCCTCGATGCCAACGGTATCTCCAACAACAACCGCTTTGTCGCCGAGATCCCCGTCGGCGTCCGGCTGCACGATCGGGTCAGTTTCTTGGCGGTTCCCTTCTTCACCACCAACCCCGACGAGCTAGACAACCCGGACAGCGACGACTACTCAGCGGCGCTGGGGCTCGGAGGTACGTTCCGCGTGACCCCGCACTACAGCATCGACGCGGAGTGGATCCGGAACGTGGGAGGGTTCAAACGCAGGGACGCCGTCGACCAGTGGCAGGCCGCTCTAGGCATCAAGGTTGGGGGACATGTCTTCCAGCTTCTCGTTTCCAACAGCATCTTCACGACGCCCGATTTCATGGCGGCGGGCACACAGAATACCGGTGTCAAGGGAAACATCCGTTTGGGGTTCAACCTGGTCCGGTCGTTCAGATTCATCGGGAGCGGAGGGTGATGGTCAAGAAATCGCTCTTGCTCCTCATTCTCCTGATTCCCCTCTATGCTGCCTGGGGGGCCAGCGGGGACGGGCTTTTCGAGAACAGCCTCGACGGCGTATGGACGGGAAAGGTCAAACTCGGAAAGAACAGCTTTCCGTTGGTCCTGAATATCGACGCCCAGGGCTCCACGGGCATCGGCTTCCTGTTGCTACCCGATAGCCTCAAGGCACCGCCCGAGGGGTTCGAGATCCTGACTCTCACCGGGGTGCAGGTGAAAGGCAAGAAGCTCATCTTCACGGTCGACACCGGCGAGCTGGGATCCTCGACGAGCAACTCGTTCGTTCACCGGTTCCTGCTCCGGTTCAAGAAAAAGAGCGACACCTTGAAGGGAACCTTGACCTCCACCGACCCCGGCCTCGGCAAGGGCAAGGTGCTGCTATATCGCTCGGCCGCGGACAAGCCGTTGCAAATGGTCCGGGTCGGAACCTTCAAGAAGGGAGGCAAGAAGAGTTTCGTTTCTCTGCAAGTGATCCAGCAGGACGACACCATCACCGGCTTCGGCATCGTCGGCGACCTTTTCGGCACCATCGAAGGAGCGCTGTTCGCCAACAAGCGGTTTAGCGGCAACATCGTGGCCGGTGATGGCGAGGTGGTGGCCTTCGACTTGAACCTCTCGGGCAATCGGTTGAGGGGAAACTTGACCGGAACCGGCTTCTCCTCCTCCACCAACCTCGCCCCCGCCGGCACCAACGGCAAGAAGATCAAGGTCAGGATGCTGAGCCCCGCCGAGCTGAACGTCGGCGAGACAACCCAAGTTACCATCAAGGGTCGAAACCTCGCCCCCGGCTTCGTGCCTCACTTCAACAGGGATGTGCGGGCCACCCTTCTCGAGTTCGTCAACAAGAAGGAGGTGCGCGCCCAGCTGTTCGTGCCCGATGGGATCGCCGATGGAACGGCAATCTCGATGCGGTTCGTGCATCCTGACAACCAGCAGGTGGAGAAGGTGGATGTCATTACAGTCAAGGGAATCGAGGCTATCCCCACCGTCAGCTTTTCCGCCGACATCCAACCGGTGTTCACCAACAACTGTGCCCTCGCCGGCTGCCACGCGCCACCGAGCCCGGCCCAGGGGATGAACCTCAGCGCCGGCAGCGCCTTCGACAACATCGTCAACGTGCCGAGCAACGAGATGCCTCAGCTGTTCCGCATCGAGCCGAACGACCCCGACAACAGCTACCTGATCCGCAAGATCAAGGGGGTCAATATCACTGGCGGCAGGATGCCCCTTGGCCGCGCTCCGTTGAGCGACGAGGTGATCCAGATGTTCGTCACCTGGGTCGAGGAAGGTGCCAAGAGGAACTGAGGATCAGATCAGCTCCCAGGCCAGATCCAGGCAGGTGTGGGTCGCCTGCTCGCCGGTGCGGAAGAGGGCTCGCACACGATCGCCAATCTTGATTGGCCGGCGGTCGACGAGGTAGCTCTTGAGGATGGTGCCGACACCTTCGATCTTGACGTCGATCTGGTAGTAGGGGCACTCGACCTCGAGGCCGGTGCCGCCGCGCTCGACGTAGGTGTAGGCGTAGATGTAACCGCTGGGATTCTCGACCTCTTGCCAGATCATCGGCTGGTGGCAGTCGGGGCAATCCGCCCGTGGCGGCAACCAGAGTTCGCCGTCACCCTTGCCGATCGGGCAGCCGGAGTTGACGCACTTGGTGGCCATCAGCCGCCCCTCGGCCAGGCCCTTGAAGTAGGGAGTGAGCTGACCGTAGGTGTGGAAGTGGGTGCCTTCCTCGCCGAAGCGAGGAAAGTGCAGCACCCAGAAGTCGTCTTTGACGGTAATCTTGGACGGCGTGGTCTTCAGCTGGACTCGGTCAGACATTAGACTCTTTCCAGAATCGAGCAGGTCACATGGGAGCCGACGCCGGCGTGCGAGATCGCCAGGCCGCGGCGCGGGTCGGCTACCTGCAGGCTCTGCCAGTCGTCCGGCTTGGCCTTGCCGTAGCGCTCCCATATTGCGGGATCGCCGTGGAACTTGTCGTATTTGCCCTGCAGCTGCCACAGCACCTCACCGGCCTGGAAGATGCCGGTAGCGCCGACCGCATGCATGGTGCCTAACAGCCCCCCCGAAAGATTGGAGGGACACTTTCCGGGCTCTCCAGTGTGCGGGTTGACCAGGTAGCAGTCACCGGAAGTGACGTACTCCTGCTCATGTCCGTAGAGGGCGAGGCCGACATCGCCGTAGGTCTGCAAGTCGGAGATGGTAAAAGCGTCGTGGGTCTCGACCAGGTCGAGGTCTTCGATCGGCTTCGCGATGCCCGCCATATGATAGGCCATGTACGCGGCAAAGCGGGTGGCGCCGAAGCTCTCGAAGCCCGGCCAGCGACCATCGTGCTCCTCCATCTCCTGATAGAGCCGGCGATAATCCTCCTCGCTCTCGTGCGGGAGCAGCAGGATCTTCATCGGCCGTCGATCACCAGTGCGCAGGGTGTGCGAGCCGCCAGCCACGTAGAGGCGAGCCGGGGTGTCGGAGAGCCGGTGGGCAAGCTCCTCGGAGCACAGAAGCGTCGCTGCGGACCCTACGCTCATCGCGCAGCACTCCAGGAAGCGCAGTGGGTCGGAGACGATATCGCCCTCGAGAACCTCCTCGACGGTATGCCGGCCGGGTTGCTGGGCGAAGGGCGAGCTGCAGGCGTAGCCGCGATTCTTGACCGCGATCTCGGCGCGCACCCGCTCGTCGACCTCGTACATCTGCTGGAAGCGGCGGGCCATGGGAGCGTAGTAGCTGGCGTAGTTGCGAGCCAGGCGGGTCTCGAAATCCTTGCACGCCGCCGAGGCAATGTAATAGTTGCCGGTCCAGGTCTTGACCTCGTCCATGCGCTCCCAGCCGAGCACCAGAGCGCAGTCGGCCATGCCGCTGGCCACCATGGAGGCACCCACCAGCAGGGTCGATCCGCCGGTGGCTCCGCCCGTCTTGATGCCAACGTTGGGCAGAAGATCCAGCCCCAGGTAGTCGTGCACCTTCGCCTCACACAGCAGCTGATCCTGGAAGTGGTCGGCGAACTCGCCGTAGCAGGCGAAGTTGATCAACCCCTTGACCTCGAGGGGGTCCATCTTCAGGTCGTTTTCCTCCAGCAACATGCGGAAGGCCATCATGCAGAGCGCTTCGAGCTTCTTTTCGGGGTAACGCTTGCGGAAGTCGCTCATTCCCGCCGCCACCATGTACACCGGGCGTGTCCACTGTGGGGTCCTCAGGTTGCCGGGTTGGAATTCGATCATCCTTTGTCTCCCTGGCCGCGTTCTTGCGTGGACCCTACTGTGCGGGCAACAACGACACCTGCACGTAATTGTCGAGGTTGAGGTACGTGCGGGCAGCTTCCTGAATGAGGGCCGGGCTCAGCTGCTCGAGCGACTCCTCGAGGCTCAACGCCTCTCGTGGATCCCTTCCTTCTCGATAGGTCGCTACCAGCTGTGCGAGCCAGAATCCGTTCTGCTTGCGGGCGGTCTCGAATTGGCGGCGCTGGCTGGCCTTCACGTTGTCGACCTCCTGCCTGGCGGGAGGCTCTGCCTTCAGTTTCTCGATCTGCTCGACGATTTCGGCCGTCAGCTCCTCGACTCGCTGTGGATCAGAGCCGAAGCTGATGGTAACGGAGTATTCCGGATGCGGAACCCTCGCGGAAGATTCTCTGACCTGGACACTGTATGTGCCACCCAGATCTTCGCGCAGCACCTCGCGGAGTCGCTCCTGCAACACCGCCGCCATCGCGCCGATAGCCTCGCGATGTGGCCGGTTGTACTCGAAGGGTCCGGTGAAAACGATGCTCGTGAGGCTCTTCGGCTCGAGGCCCTTCCGGACCGTTTTGTGGATGACACCGGTCGGAGGACGTACGCCCTCGTCCCTCCATGACTCCTGCCGTCCGATAGACGGAAGCCCACCCAGGTAACGGAGCACCAGGGGTCGAACGGCATCCACCTGGAAGTGGCCGACAAAGACGAAGGTGAAGTCACTGGCGTCGGCGAAGCGATCTTTGTAAAAAGCGTACGAGGCCGACAGATTCATCTCATCGATGAGCTCAACGCTGACGGGACGGCGACGGTAGTTGTCCTGAGTCAGCGTGCGCTGCAGGGTCTCCCGGAAGGCAGCTTCAGGGGTTACGTTGCGATCGGCCAGGCTCTCCCTTATTTGCCGGGTGATGAGCTTGAAGACACCTGCGTCGGCTCGGGGTGCGGTGAACTTGAGGTAAATGAGCTGGAACAGGGTTTCCAGGTCGCGAGGAGATGCGCTGCCCCTGAAACCTTCCTCCAGGGAACCGATGACCGGGCTCACCCGCACCACCTTGTCGGCCAGCATGTTGGTGAGCTGCCGGGCGCTGAACTGCCCGAAGCCGCTGGCAGAGATCACCTGCACGGCGCTGCTCGCTGCCACGTAGTCTTCGTCGCTGGCCAGGGAAGCGCCGCCGGGGCTGATGGCCCGGAAGAGCACCTGGTCCTCGCGGAAATCCGTCGGTTTCAGTACCACTCGCACGCCGTTCGAAAGCTGCCATTCAGTGACATCGAGCTCGTCGATGGTCGAGGTCGAAACAATCTCGCCAGGTTCCGGCAACCTGCTCAGGAGCGGTGCGTCGGTGGTAGTGTCGACGTAAGCCTCCATCGGCTCCTTGTCTACGCGCCCGAGCACCGCCAGGAGCTGCTGTTCGGAGGGTACCGACAAGTCTTCTTTTTCGGGTGCGGTCACCACGACCACGCGGTTTTGGTCCCGCAGCCACCGCTTACCGACTCGATTGACCTCCTGCAGCGTGATCTCCGGCATGAAGCGCTGGTACAGGGCCCACTCGTAATCGATCCCGGGAACCGACTCCCCCTCGAGGAAGGCGCGCTGGAACTCCTCAGCGAACAGCACTGAGTTCTGGGTTGCCTTCTCGGTGTAGATTCGCTCGAAGGCTCGCAAGACCTGCCGCTCTTCCCGCTCGAGCTCCGACTTGGTGAAACCGGAGCGCGCCACTCGATCAGATTCCCGAAGTAGGGCCTCGAGGCCACGCTCGATGCCGCCGTCGCGCACCGCCGCACCCAGTACATAGACCTCCTTGGTGGGGATGAAGATCCCCTGCTGTGAGCTGGCGCCCAGGAAGGGCGGGTTCGGCTGCTGCGACTGCTCCGTCAGGCGCCGATTCAACATGCTGTTGTAGAGATTCTCCACCAGGCTCTGACGGTACGCACCGATGGTGCCCTGATCCCGCAAAGGTAGCTTGTGAAAGACGGCAACACTGGAGCCGGTTGCCTCCGGGTCGGTGGCGATCGCAAACAACGTTTCCTGGTGGTCCGGAATATCGAAGACCTCACGCGGCCTCGGGTCGGGCGGCATCGGAACGTCCTCGAAGTGGCGCCGGATGCGCACTTCTATATCGGCCTTGTCGAAGTCACCCACGGCGATCACACCCAACAGATCGGGTCGGTACCATTCACGGTAGAACCTCCTGACCGCCTGGTGATCGAAGTCCTGGAGACTCTCCAGGGTTCCGATCGGGGACCGCTCCGCATAGCGCGAGCCGCGGAACAACACCGGAAACTGCTTGTCGCGGAGCCGAGTCCCCGCTCCCAGTCCCAGGCGTCTCTCCTCGATGACGACCCCCCTCTCCTTGTCGATCTCCAGGTCATCGAAGCTGACGCCGTGTGCCCAATCTTCGAGAACCTGGAAGGCGGTGGAGATGATGTCGCCGGAATCGGTGGGAATGCGCAGCATGTAGATGGTCTCGTCGAAGCTGGTGGTGGCATTAATGTCGGCACCAAAGCGCATGCCAAACGACTCGAGCGTCTTGACCAGCTCTTGTTTGGCGAAATGCTCGGTGCCGTTGAAGGCCATATGCTCGACGAAGTGGGCAAGCCCCAGCTGGTCGTCATCCTCCAGTAGCGATCCCGCCCTGACCACGAGTCGCAGCTCGGCCCGCTTTTCAGGCCAGCGGTTCTGTCGAATGTAGTATCTGAGACCGTTGTCGAGCTCGCCGATGATGATGCTCGGATCGAGCGGCATCACCTGGTCGAGCGGCGCCGTGCGGGCCTCCTCGGCATCTGCCAGCGGCTGCCCGGCACGGGTGAGCGCCGGCAACTGCTCGCCAGCGATTAGCGGGCGAGTGTACGCCGCTGGCGGGGCGAGCGGCTCAGCGTGCGCGAGAAGACCCGACAGAGTTAGCGGCGAGGCGGCAATCAGCAGTGCGCCGACAAGGAGTATGGTGTGCTTGCGATCGCTCATGAAAGCTGTCTTCCTCTCAACCGGAGTGATTTCTCGATGGCGTCAAGCGGGGGGAAATCAAGATACCACAGACATGATCGAACAGTTCGCCGGGGCAGCGCTAGTCAAGAGTCACTGAATCGTGAGAGCCAGCCAACCCAACGGCGAAGCGACCGCCCCAGGCCGGGACCCGACAGCCCGGGCGGCCACAAAGGACGGTGCTAACCCGGCCTCCTTGCTCTCAGCCCCTGCAATTGCGAAAATGGCGTCCGGGTGGCAAGAGGTCGATAGCCTTACCAAGCAAGGGGAGAAGAGATGGGGACGGAACAGGCTGGCGAAAGATCCGACGGGCGCGTCTACCCGCGCTTTACCCTGCCGGGTAGGACCGATGTCATGGTGGCGATGGGACCGCTGGGGTCTCCGCCCGCCAGCGGCGTACCGGTCAACATCAGCCGCGGTGGCTTGCAGGCCCGCACCGGAGTGAAGGTCTTCAAGGGAGCAGAGGGTGCCGATTGTGTGGTCCGATTCCATGAGGCCAAAGATCGGCTCCGCCCTCTGGCCACCCTCGGTACGGTGCGGCGAATCGAGACCAGCGGGGGATACTTCCTGGTGGCGATCGAGTTCGCCAAGCCACTGGAGAGCCTGAGCCTGTCCGGCTAGCCCGAACTTCTCAACGGCTCGCGGCTGCGCGAGCGCAAGAGCCGCGATGACGGCGTTGCGCTTGCCTCGAGGGCTTCGACGTACTGCATCAGTATGCCTGCGCCCTCGAACCGGCGCGCGTCCAGGCAGGCTACATCGGGCTCCGTGCCAGAACCCCCAGCACCTGGTCGATATCGGCCTCGGTGTGGTCGGCGTTGATCTGGAAGCGAATCTCCTCGTCGCCGCGGGGAACCACGGGGTACGCCAGGCCGGTAGCCAACACGTCGTTGTCATATAAGTGCTTGACCAAAGCCCGGGTCCGCTCGGTGTCGCGCACCATCAGCGGCACGATGGGATGCTCCCCGGGGATAACCTCGAAGCCCAGATCCACGAGTCCTTTCTCGAAGCGCGCGGTGAGGCTACGAAGCTTCTCGAGCAGGCGGCTTCCCTCGCTCGAGGTCAGGATCTCGAGCGCCACGAGGGCCGCCTTGGCCTCGGACGCTGTGATCGGGTTCGAATAGATATAGAAGGGGGCGGTCTCCCTGAGGAAGCGAATCAGCGTGGCGCTACCGACCACGTATCCACCGTTGACCCCCAGAGCCTTCCCGAGCGTGGCGATGAGCACGTCGACAGGTGGCGAGCCCGTGTACTCCTCGGTTCCGCGCCCGCTGTCGCCGAACGCACCGACGCCGTGAGAGTCGTCAACGACCACCACGACGTTTTCCTCGAAGGCGTCGTCGTGACGCCTCGCGATCTCCATGATCTCGTCCACCGGCGCATGATCGCCCCGCATGCTGAAGATGCCGTCAGTCACCACGAGAACACGCTTCGCCCGTCCCTTAGCCGCCTCGATCGCACGCTCCAGGGCGGCCATGTCGAGGTGAGGATAAACGGCCTTGTCCAGCGGGCGCGACAGCCGGATCGCATTGATAATGCAATTATGGTTGAGCTCGTCGCTGATGACCGAGGTCTCCGTGGTCACCATCGGCGAGATGGTGCCCATCACCGTGGCATAGGCGGCCGAGAAGATCATCGCCGCCTCGCGGCCATGGAAATCGGCCAGTTTGGACTCCAGTTCTACATGGGTGGAGTAGGTACCGCTGATGAATCGCACCGCCCCCGGGCCGGTACCGAACGCCGCCGCGGCCTCTTCCTCGGCGCCGATGATGTCGGGCCGCAACGACATGCCCAGGTAGGAGTTCGAGTTCATGCGAACGAACGCCCGTTCGCCCTCGCCAGCCAAGCTGAAGCGCGGGCCTAGCTCTTCATCAGGCGGACGGGCCGCCGTCACAACAGATTCGGCTCCCTTGGCGGTACCGTTCTCCTCGAGCTGCGCAAGATGAGCCGCCAGGGCGACGGTCAATCGATTGGTGGGCAAGAGCTATCGGCTCGCTGAGACCTCGTCGCCCTTCAGCGACTGCAGATAACGGATCAAGTCTGCCCTTTCCTGCTCGGTCATGAGCTTCTCGTAGTTGGCCGGCATCCTCGTGGTGTCGTAGATCTGTACCCGCTCAACCTGGCTGCCAGGGAAGGTTTTCAGCTGATCCGGACCGATCAACACCTGCACTTCCTTCTCGGTGTTCTTGCGAAGGGCGCCGGTGTAGGTCTCTCCGTTCTTGAGATGCACGGTGGCTCGTATCCAGTTCGAGCCGATCTCGGCGTTCGGCTTGAACGACGACTCCGAAAGCCATTGCCAGTTCCGGAAGGCACCGATCTCGGTCAGGTCTGGCCCCACGGAGATCGTTTTCCGATCTCCCACCTTGTGGCAACTATAGCAGCGCATCTTCTCGAAAACCTGCTTGCCACGCGTGGGGTCTCCCTGGCGATATGGATTCGGCGGTTGTTTCTGCGCCAAGACCTTCGGATTGATGTCGATCAACCAAGTGTCCACCTCGCCGCCTTGGCTCTGCAGGTAAGCTATCACTGCCTCCAAATCTTTTTCCTTCAGGTCGATAGGCGGCTGGTAGACGGTGGCCATGTCGTCTGTGTACCCCTCCACGAGATGGGCCGAAGGCTCCATGACCGACTGTGTGATGTACTCGGTAGCGTTGCCCAATCCGAACTTCTTGGCTCGGGCGCTGGCACGAAAGCCGATGTCGAGCAGATCCGGTCCCCGGATACCATCCCCCTGGTCGCCGATCTTGTGACACTGATGGCACTGGGCACGGCCCCAGAACAGAACCTCGCCGGCCTTAGCGACGGCCGGAACGACCTTCCTTGCAGCCGCCCGCGCCTTCTCTTCCTCGGTCAGCTCGAAGGAGCCGGTGGTGGAGATCTTGCCGCTCATGCCCCCGTGTATGGTGCAGTAGAGAGTGAACAAACCTTCTTGATCGATCTTCACCGTGATCGATTGGCCAGGGGGAATGGTGGTGGGCTCATGGAGGACGTCGTTCGGATTGGCCGTGCGCACAAGATAGACGTCGTGCTCGAACTTATCCTTGTTAATGAAATGGATGGTGTCACCCACCGATACCTGCAAGCGGTCCGGCGAGAACTCGATATCGGAGAGCACGACCGTTTTTTCAGTACCGGACAGCAGGCCGTTAGCCACAGAGCTACTCGCCATGTAGAGCAAGCCAGCGGCCAGAGCGAGTACGAATAGCAAGGTCTTATTGCTGCGCATCATAGAAACCATCCTAGCGATCGCGGCACCCTCGAGATCTTACCAGCTTGCAGAAAAAGCCCTTGGGGGCACCATTACATGCTGACTTCGATACCTCACCGGCCGTTCAAGCCGTCCACCTCAGCAGTAGATTTGCCCTGGCCAGGCCGTTGACCCCCCATCGAGCGGGCACACGACGAGCACGACCTCCGCAGTTGGATCGCACGAGACCCGCATTGAGCTCTGTTGCCGGATCTGCATGCGCTGCCCGAGTCGGGCGTGGACCTGGCCGCGCGGCTGCACCGTGAGGCCGCACGGCCAGGCTGATTCTACCGCTTCGCAATTGCTACCGCGTGCTTCGACTTCGATGTTCCGTCCGTCGGAGATGCCGGTTAGCTGGCCTTCATCTCGATGTTGCCGAACATGATGTGGAGGAAGGGCATTCCCCACATCCTGCCCGCTTGCGTCTCCTGCATGACGTGCGCTTTGGTGTGCTCCATCAGCGTCTTGACCTCGTTCATCACGGCCATGCGCTGGGCCTTCTGAGCCGCAGGAAGCTTATTCACTTCCTGCATGGCGGCCATCATGTGCTTCTGAATGTAGGGGAACGGCATGAACATCGTCTTCAGTGGCGATGGTTGCATCCCCTTGGGCGTCGGCTTGTAGGGCGGAATCATCAGATGCAGGGTAAGCCCCGTGGAGGGATTCCCGACGCCGCCGTCGAACTGCAGCTTGTAGCCCTCTCCACGCACGATCTCGGTGACCATGGCGTGAATCATCTGCTTCTCGTTGATCAGCTTGCCGTCCTTGTAGATGTTGCCGACCCCCCAAAAGGCCGCATAGGTGAACTCGGTGGGCATCAGGCGGGTGCCGATGCCGGTGCCACCGTGCAGCAGCTGGTTGGTCACCACCCCACCAAAGAAGGGGTAGGCCATGCCATGGGGTAGCGGCATGTTGCAGACAACCCGATACTTGGTGCCGTCGGGCAGCGCGAAGTTAGCCTCGAAGTTGACCTTGTCCTTGGTGCGGGCACCGTCGATGGCCGTTGCATCGACCAGCGTCATATTGACGTCGCCAACGCCTACCTCACGCCAATCGCTGAACGGCGTGGCCTGATCGACGAACGTGTAGTTGCCGTTGTGCGTCTCCCGCTTGGCCGTGGGCACACCCAGCAGCGGGAATGGCGCCGGATCGAAACCGACCGGGTTGTCGGGGTCGCCGAAGACAGAGGGGTCCAAGAAGCGAGGCCCTGGAAGGGCGAGGCGCGTGCTTCCACCCTTCTGCGTCACGGTGATGGTGAGGGGGCCGCCCACCCGGTCGGGGGGGTTCTGGCTCATGGCGTGACCCATTGTGTAGGCGTGCAGACCGGGGGTCGGGGGCTTCTGCATCTGCCCTTCCGCCGGCACGCCGGACACTGTCAGGAACGCCACCACCAGGGCGACCACGAGCATGGACCCGACACTGAAGCCGATGACCATGCGGTGATCGCGAGCTCTTGTGCGGTGCATGTGTGTGTCTCCTTTCGGACGAAGGTGGTTTGACTATCTCCCGCAGGCCCAGGCTCGACCGCTCTCACCGCCACACCTCGATGGTGGCAGCAACCTGATAGCCAAGCGGCATCTCTAAGCTACAGAAACCTCCCGGGAATCACCATTCTTGCGTGTAATCCTAATGACAGTAGCGGCAAGCCCCTCGCCCGCAGCGCAGACCGTTGAGATATGCGGGCTAGCGTTGCCCTTGCTTTGTCGGCGGTGCCGGACCCCAGGTGACCGAGACGCTGGTGTCGAAGCGGACGCGTAGCTGGGAGCCTGGCGGCAGGTCCACCTCTTCACCCTTGCCGGCGAAAACGGTGCTGCCGCCGCCCACGCCGAGGCCAATCAGCGCTCCCTTGCCACCACCGAGAAGGCCGCCGAGCACGGCCCCGAGGATGCCGCGCTGGAGAGCGCCGCCGCCATCGACACCATCCCCTTTGAGCTCCTCTCCATCGGATGCCGCTCCGACCACCGTGGCCTTGACCGCGGTCATCTGCCCGTCGGCGCCCTGAACACGATCGATCACCAGGGTCAGCTTACCGCCGCGGCTGGGACGCTTGGCTTTCTGGACCTTGGCGACGTAACCCTGGAAGAGTGCGCCCTTGGGGATGATCGTTTGGTCGCCGACGGTAACCCCATCGACAGCCGTCGCTTCGAAGCGATCGCCTTCCTTGGCATCCTGAGAGCTCAACCAGCCCTTCAGCCGAATGACCACGCGGGTCCCCTCGGGGATGGCGACCGGTGTCGGCAGCGCGCCGGGCTGCACCCCGGATTGGTCGCCCGCCTGTACGTTACCGGTAGTGACCTGCTGCCCCGTTCTCAACTGCAACCGCAGGGCGGCGATGCGATCGGCCAACGCCTCCGTGTCTGTCTTCGGCACGCCGGTGATCGTCTCACCGCGAGCCTCGTGGCGGCGTTGGATTTCCCTGAAGCGGGCTAGCTCGCCGAAGATCGCGGTTTGTTCCTGGCCGATCTGGTCGCTCACCGGCTCACCGTTCCGGAGCCGCGCGGCAATGAGCCTGTCGATCTGGCTTGCTTGCACGTCGAGGCTCTCGAGCGCCTCGGCAGTGGCGTAAACGATTTGGTCGCCACTCGACTGCTGAGCCGGGCTCGCAATCGGGAACATCAGCGCTAGCATCAGCGCCAGCGCGCTGACAACGGAGAGGCGTCTCGACGGCTTCAGTTGTACGGGCATGGGCTTACTCCGCATGGCAACAGTCTCCGACCGCAGACTCTCTCGTCTCTCATCGAGACTTCTCGCTGTCGGGCACTGGCTTGGGCCCTCCATCTACGAGCTTGACCAGAGTGCCGGCCTCGAGGGAGTCGTACGGATCCAGATGATTCATCACTGTGATAGTGGACGAGGGGACGGATACTTCGGGGTGGGATTCCAACACGCCAATTAACTGCATCGGCTGGGGAACACGAATGAGCTCGACCCTCGCCGGTTGGGTAGCGAGGACCTCTGGGTCGGTGAGCTCTCGAAAGCTGTGTAGGCTGTCACGAAAGGCCGGAAGGTATCCGGAGAGGTGGCGAGGCGAGGTCATCCCCATCAGCTCGTAGAGGCGCTCGTCGTAAAGGACCCACAGGCCAAGGGCACCGAAGGATCCACGCTGTCCGCGGACCTGGAACGTGGCTTCGACGGCACGCAGGCCGTTCACATCTACCCTCTTGCTGCCGCTGACCTTGGCATGGACCTTGGACATGTAGCTCCTGACGTAGTCCTCCGGCTGCGTGCCGGCGGGCGCGTCGGCGAGCGTCAGCTGGATGGCAGCGTCTTCCTTGGGGCTAACGACGACCACCGCTTGGCGGCCGTTGTGAACCTCCCAGCCGCCGGGAAAGGTAATGGCAAAACGAAGATCCGGGTGCAGAAAGTCATCATCCCTCATGTAGCCTTCACGCGGATTGTCACCGAAGATGATGTCGTCAACCGCGAACAAGAGGGCGGTTCTACCCTCGATCAGCTCCTCCGGCGGGGTCGAGGACTGCTGGATCTGCTCGTCGGCCAGTTTGGCGCTACGCTTGATCCGGTCGTCCACTTTCGGATGGGTCGCGAGCCAGCCAGGAACGGGATCGCGGTCGCTCTGTTTCTCCGTCGCCTGCAACGTTTCAAAGAAGCTGCCGATGCCGCGCGGGTCGTAGCCGGCCTGGGTCATATAGCGGATGCCGCGCTTGTCGGCGTCGAGCTCCTGGCCACGCGAAAACTTCAGCAGAAAAAGGCCGCTGACGTTCTGAGCCAACCCTGTTCTCAGGAAGTAGTTCGTGAAGGTGGGAGAAACCATGCTACCGACCAGCATGCCGAGGGAGGCCAGCGTCGACTTTTTCTGTCGTTCGGCCCCGTGCCGACCGGTGACGTGGCCGATCTCGTGGCCGAGAACCCCCGCCAGCTCGGCCTCGCTATTCATATGTGCGAGGATGCCGCGGGTGACGTAGACGAAGCCGCCGGGAACCGAAAAGGCGTTGATCACTGGGGAGTCGAGAATGCGGAAAGTCCACGGCAGGCCCGGCCTCTCGGAGACCTCGGCGAGCTTGTTGCCGACACGGTCGACGTAGGCTTGCAGGCCCTCGTCTTGATAGAAGCCGAACTCGGCCTCAATCTGACGGTCGGCTTCTTGCCCTATCTTGATCTCCTCCATATCGCTCTGGCCGCGCAGATAGCCGGCCGCGATAGGAGAGGACGTCACTGTGGGGACAGTAGCGCCGGCAGGAACACCCGTCTCGATGGCGACGGAGGTTGATGCGAGGCCGAAGAGAACGGCCATCGCCAGAAGCAAAGCTTGCCGGCGATGTGCTCGTCTGGCTAGAAAGACCGAGGTCATTCGTTCACCCGCCTATACGCTACGTCCCAGCCCCATTGCACAGCTTAACCCAGCTGCTTGACGCACTTCTATAGGATACAACAGATCGTACGTTGGGGCCCCTCTACCGTACCTTTGCCACCTGTTGGCGGACAGTTACCGCGGCCACCGTCCAGCGGCCCCCTTGTGTAATCTGGACTACTATGAGAACTGTTCCCACACCTTGGGTGCACGGCGTAGGGCGACATCGGCCACGTAGGCCAGCAGGGACAGGGAGGCGAGCAGGGGCCACAGGGGCGTGGGCACGGAAGCGGATTCACCGTAATCGGCGAAGATCTCATCATCGCTTGGACGGTACTTGCCGCCCGTCAGCTCGCTAATCGCGTGCAGCAATTGGGTGTCGGGCGGAAAAAGGCGGTACTCGTCGGGGTAGTTGTAGAAAAGGGCGCGCGAGCGGCCGGGCGCATTCCCCGCGGGCTGCTCGTCATGCGGCCTCAAGCTGAAACGGTAAGGCGAGTCCGACAAGGTCGCCAAGGGGTATTCCGCCCGGTAGGTACCCGGGCCCACCTGGCGCATGGGCAGCCTCGAGGTGCGGCCCGACGGATCGACCACCTGGACCTGCGGGTGCAGCTCATTGAGATACTGGCCCTGATCGCTGACCGCATCCAGACTGATCTTGGCCATCCCCCCTTGCCGCCGCACGCTGAAGCGCATCCCCTCGTCAGCGTGGCGGCGCATCGTTTCCCTCACCAGCTGTGCCCAGAACTTCCCGTAGCCTTGCCAGTCCAGCCAATCGACGGCCCAGTGGTTCTTCACATCCGAGGTGAAGGCTGCGGTCTTACCCAGTCCGTACCGCCAACGAGCCAGGAGCGGGGCTTTGACGTCTGACTCCAAGAGAACCTCGGCCGTCTCCTTCGCTTGGGTACTGACATAGCCTCGCAAGAGGGGTGCCGTAGCGAAATCGATGCCGCGAAAGGCTTCGATCCGCTTCCTTACTACCGGCCGAAAAGGCTCCTCCACGAGCGTGGACTGCGAGGCGATCCGAGTCTCCTGGATGAAGATCTGTGGAACCCGGGCCGCATCCCGGATGTAGTAGCTACGCCCCTTGCCCCACTCGGCAATGTTGGCGAGGAGCTCCCGGTCGGCTTCTTCTCCCACGGCGACGGTCGAAACGGTGATCTCCGCCTCCGCCATGCGACGAACCAAGGCCTCGTAATCGTCCGGGTAGGTCTTGCCGTCCGACAACAGGATTACGTGCTTGACCTCTGCCTCCGTGTTGTCGAGCTCGAGAAAGACTTTCTCCAGGGCCGGATAGATGTTGGTGTGGGCGCTGGCGATAACACTGCTGATGTACTCCTTGATGCGGGCCCTGTTCGCAGCGGGCTGCAGCGGCACCGTCCAATAGGGACTATGGTCGAAGGTCAATAGCCCGAACCGCTGGGTATCTTGGAGCAGGTCGAGAGCCGCTTTGGCAGCCTCCTTCGACAGCTCGATCTTCGGACCAACCATGCTGAAGGACTTATCCAGCACGATGACCAAAGCCAAGTCCTTGCGCTTCTCGCGGATACGGAACCAAACGGGGAGAATCTCTTCCACCGGAGTTCCCGAATAGCCGTCATCGCCGTAGCTGGTCTCGCCACCAGCAAAGAGCAGCCCACCGCCCGCGTCACGAACGTAAGCCTCCAACGCTCTCATCTTCTTCTCGCTGAGACTGGCGCTCGGTACATCGGAAAGAATGACGGCGTCGAACCTCTCCAGGGATGCCATTTCCTCAGGTAGGCTTGCTGCTCCTCCACTGACGATCTCCAAACCTTCGCCTCGCAGCGCCTGCCGCAGGTACCGTGAGCTCTCTGGCCGACCCTCGACGTAGAGCACTTTGGGTCGATCGCCAACCAGGACAGATTGCCGCCGGACGTCGTTTTCCGGGAGCAGATCGCCGGCGGCTTGCAGGCGTCCCTCCAATGTCAGGTTCCCCGTGGCCCGCAGGCGGACATCGAAGGGGATTCGGTTTAGCCCTGGCGTCAGCGTCACTTGCCTACTATCCAGGATCGCGCCTGAGCCCAGAAGCTGAACGGTCGCCTCCTTGCTCGAGCGGCTGAATATCACCACCTCCGCCACCACCGGCTCATCCTCGCGGACCTCGTCGGGGAGGTCGATGGCATCGACCCAACCGTCGCCCTCGGCCCTGGCCACCGCCGGCACCGTGAAGACCCTGACGCCCTGCTCCTGCAATGGTCCCAGAGCCCGCGTCAGGTCGCCGGCTGTTTCATTCCCATCGGTGATCAGAACCAGCCTCTTGAGGTACCGCGGGTCGAAGCTGCGCAGGGCCAAACGGAGCGCCGCCTCGATGTTTGTGCCGCTGCGGTCGATGGAACCATCGGCGGCGCCGTTGGAAACCTGCAAGGAGCGGATCTTCTCGGCCGCCTCGACGATCTGGGGGGTGGCCGCGAAGGCCAAGTAGCGAGCGTGGGAAGCCGCGCTTGCGGCACTCGATGCGTCGATCCACTCGATGGCCGAGTCGATGTAGGCGGGAGCAATGCTGCCGGAGACATCCAGCGCATAGACGACCGAGACCAGGGTTCGCGAACGATGCCACACCGGTCTCATGAGCGCCAGCGCCAGCAGGATCACAACGGCAGTCCGTGTCGCGGTCGAAACGACCAGGTGCCGAGGGGAAAGGCCAGTTCGGGTATGCTGGCTCGCCCACCAGACGAGTGGAACCGCCAGCAGCAAGAGGATCGGCCAGTAGTGGTTGAGGGTGATCATGACCTCATCTTTAAACAGATCGCTACACGGTCAACCGCTGGTGGTAGGTCCACCATTCCAAGGTAACCAGGAAAAAGGCAGCCAACAGGAAAAACACCCACAGCTCTTCACCCCAGCCCTCCTGGCCCATCACGCTCGCCTCGAACTCCTCAAGAGTCGCCCGAGGGAACTGCGAATCGTTGACCTCGGAGAGGGTCCGGTCGAGCAGGTTGACGGCGAGACGCATTCGCTTCTGGCCTCGCGCGGCCGTGTAGAGGCCGGGTCCGGAGGCCTCGAAAACGGTCTTTGCAAGCACCTCCCGGGTTTTCACTTCCGTGCCATCCAACCCGGTCACGGTGGCACCCGCGAAAGGAACCTCGACCCTCCCCAGCGACCGTGGCGTCGCCACTTGCTCGTCCAGGACCCAGGCCAGAGCGTTGCTCAGGAAAACCGGGAAGCCGGCCTGTAGCTGGAAATTCGAATCCTTCAGGTCGAAGCTCATCTCGACCCACTTCACAGGCTCCTCGGCGGCGACGATCAAGGGAGTTCGGGAGGTTCCCAGGATTACCTGCGCACCACCAGAGGCACTGATCCGCACCGCGCGCTCCACCGTCAGGTCCTGCGGAAAAACGAACTGCATGAGGGGATGATCCGCGGCCCATTCCGAGACCTGCGGGAACTCGACCTCGCCGAGGCCGGCAGGAAGCCAGGAAACATCGGGTGGGTGGATGAGAATGGAGGGACCGGGTGGATCATCAGGAGCATAATTATCGAAAACGTACACATCGGCCCGCTCCCGATTGTTGAAATTCTCGCCGGATACACGGCGGAGGTCGACCTTCGGAGCGAGGCGGAGTAGAGCCTCGAGATAGCGGTTGCCTCGTGTCACCAGGATCACTCTCGTGCTGTCACGAACAGGTAGGTAGGAGAAGGCGAAATCGTCCACCTCGAGGTCATCACCTGTTGCCACAACGGCGGCCCTGACGGCACCACGCTCGAAGGAGGACAAATCGAATGTGCCGCCGAGCGATTCTCCTGGAGCCAGGCGAATGTCACTTTGCAGCTTGTGCTGCCCGGCCCCGCTCAACTGGACTTCAATTTGCTTGGTCACGGAGGAAACATTGGCTACTTCCACATAAGCCTGATACGTCGACGGATCGGCCGGGACGGGACGAACCTCGAAGGCGGTGATGGCGACGTTGTCGGCCGGCTCGAAGACGGAGATCGGCTGCGCCTCGGCAGGAAAGTCATCGACCATGACCCCGTCCGAGATGAAATAGAGCTCAGCGTCGTCCGCCGCGACAGGCGGAAAACCAGCGCCAGCGGACAGCGACACCTGGAGTCCCTCCAGAACCGCCTGGGCCGCCCGGCGGTCGCTGAAAGCGCTGGAAGCGACCTGCCCCGCGGTATCGGCAACCAGATACTCTCCCCCCTCACTCCCCCGCCGCAGGAGGGCCTCGGCGATCTCCACGGCGTGGGCCCAGCGCGTCTGTCCGTCCGACGTGCGGGTCGCCATCGAGGGCGAGTTGTCGACGACCACCGCGACCCTGCGCGGCCTCCCGGCGAGCGCTGGGATTTCTGGGCGTGCCAACCCCAATGCGGTAGCGAGGCCGATGACCAGAGCCAGAAACAGAGAAATCCACCAGCGCAGCCTATCGATGAGGGAGCTGCGGCGGCGCTCTTTCATCAGACGATTCCACAACAGGCTAGAGGGGATAACCACTCTCCGAGGAGGAGGCCTCAGCCAGTACAGGCCGACAATGGCGGCCGCCGTGGCGGCAGTCAGCATGAGCGCCTGCAAAGAAGACAGGGCGAGGAAGCTCATCCCAGAAATCTGCCCTGGCGGAAGACCCGCAAGATCAGATCCTCGAAAGGAACCTCGGTGGCCGTCCGCACATATCCCCAACCATATTTCCGGCAGGTTGACCGGATGCCTTCACAATGCTCATCGAACTTCCTGGCGTAGGCTTCAAGTAACCCCGGGGTAACCTTGACGCGCTGGTTGCTACCATCTTCGGAGTCCACCAGCAGCACCTCGTCCGGCAGATCTGGACGCGCCTCGCTGCGGCTGAAAACCTGTACCGAGAAGACATCCTGACGGAAGAAGCGCAGCATATCCAAACCCCGTTCCATACCGTTCTCGTCGAAAAAATCAGAGATCACCACAACCAGGCCCTTCCTCCTTCGGCCGCTGAAAAACCCCTTGAACGCCTCCTGCATCGACGTTTCACCGCCAGGCGATACCGATTCGAGGAAGCGGAAGGCTTGCCACACCTGGTTCTTTCCACGACGCGAGGACATCTCCGCGGCGACGCCGTCGGCAAAGGCCACGAGGTTGACGCGGTCGAGATTTAGCAGGCCGATATAGCAGAGTGCGGCAGCCACCTTTCGCGCGTAGTCGAACTTCAGGGGCTCGCCAAAGTTCATCGACTGACTGGCGTCAAAGAAGATGTAGATGGGCAGATCCGCTTCTTCCTCGAAGAGGCGCAAGATCAGCTTGTCGAGCCGCAGATAGGTCCTCCAATCGACGTTGCTGACGTCCTCGCCGGGGACATACTGCCGATAATCCGCGAACTCCAGCCCCGTGCCAACCTTCTTGGCCCGGTGTTCACCATGAAGATGCCCGGGCAGAAGGTTCTTGGAGATGATGTTCAAGTATTCCAGCTTGCGGAGGAACTCATTGTCGAAGAGTGCGCCGTTTTCTGCCATCAGATGTCTGGCGCGGGACGAGACTTACGCCGCGGGCTCGTGGATTTCCTGCAGGATCCCCTCGAGGATGGTGTCTGGATCCACTCGCTCGGCCTCACCTTCGAAGTTGAGCAATACCCGATGCCGCAGGGCGGGTAGCACCATGGCCCTTATGTCCTCACAGGAAACGTGAACACGGTCGTGCAACAGGGCATTGACCTTGCCGCCGACGACCAGTGCCTGGGTACCTCGGGGGCTGGCGCCGTAACGAACGAAGCGCCGGGCCAGCGAATGTGCATGTGGGGAATCCGGATGGGTCGCCAGGGTGACCCGGATCGCGTACTCCTGGACCTGACGGGCTATGGGCACGGAGCGCACGGTGTCGCGCATCTCCAGGATTTGCTCCTGATTCAGGACCCGATCCACCACCGGTTCGTCCCGCTGGGTCGTGCGGTCGAGGATGTCGTGCATCTCCTCGATCTCGGGATAGCGAATCTTCAGCTTGAAGAAGAAACGGTCCAGCTGGGCTTCCGGTAGCGGGTAGGTTCCTTCCATCTCCAGGGGGTTCTGAGTGGCCAGGACGAAGAAGGGCAACTCTAGCGGGTGGGTTACCTTGCCGACTGTGACGCTTTTTTCCTGCATCGCCTCCAGCAAAGCCGATTGAGTCTTGGGTGTGGCGCGGTTGACCTCGTCGGCAAGGATGATATTGGCGAAGATCGGCCCAGGCTGAAAGTCGAGAAACTTCTCGCCCGCCTCATTTTCGTGCACCACGTCAGTGCCGATGATGTCGCCCGGCATCAGGTCGGGCGTGAACTGAATGCGGGAGAAAGTCAGGTGCAATACATCGCTGAGTGTGTGTACCAGCTTGGTCTTACCGAGGCCGGGGATACCCTCCAGGAGCACATGGCCCTTGGCGATCAGGCTGATAAGAACGCCCCGAATGATCTCCTGGTTGCCGACGATGACCTTGGAGATCTCGTCTTGGACAAGCTGGAACTCCTGGCAAAACAGTTCGATTTGGCGGTCGATATCAGTGATCATGTCCCTCACGTGGTCGCAGCGACAGGAAATAGCTCCTGACCAGCTTGCGGTACTGCCAAGGAATCCTCTCGATGCTCAGCACGTCCTCTTCAGCGTAGCTCGAACGTTGGCGGATTTCTCGATAGTCGAGCACTGAACGCTGCTGCCTACTGTTTTCCTGAAAGATGTCCTCCGGCTTCTCCTCCTCTGGCTCTTGCTTCTCACCGCCGAGGATCTCCATTTGCAACTGCACATCCAAGCGGGTGGGTTGCCCCAGCCTGGCCTGTCCACCAAGTGGATCTCCCGAAGCATGCCCGGCTGGTCCTCCTTGTCGCTGGTCGGGAGGCTTTCCCTGGTCGGCGGCACCATTCTGCCATCGCACATCGTCGCTCGGCAGCGCCATGCCGGCATGGCCCGCCTCGCCCTCTTGCTGTGCTTGCCCGGCCATCTCCTGCGCGATCTGCTGAGAAGGATCGACCTGGATCTGCTGTGACGCGGGGCGCTGGGCCATGGATCCCCCGAGCTTCTTCAGCCTCTCGGCAGCCTGGTTCATGAGCTCCTGGGCCCGCATCCGCTCGGCCAGGGATTGCATCGCATCCGCTGCCCCCTGCAGCGCCCGCTCAGCTTCCGCCGTGTCCCGGTCACCGAGCGCCTCACTGGCCTTTTTCAGGGCCTCCATCAGCTCCTTCAGCTCGGACTCATCGGGGCTGGAGGCCCCTTGGAGCCCTTCCATGAGGTTCTTGATATCTTTCTGCTCTTCCAGCCCCGAGAGCTTTTCCGCCAGCTGGCGCAGAAGCTCTGTCGCCTCCTCCATCTGTTTCGACTGCAGCGCCTCGGCGAGCTCCCGAAGCTCCTCGGAGCCTTCTAGATCGTTGCCGAGCTCTTGCAGCCCTTCCTCAAGGGCGCTCCTGTCCAAATTACCCTCGTCGAGGCCGTTGCGGGTCGCTTGCAGTTCGCTAACGAGCTCCTGCATGGTCAGCTCACCCTCCTCGAGCTGCCGCAGGGCTTCCGCCAGGCGGTCGTGAGCCTCGGCGCTCAGCGAGCGCCTCTCAGTGTCGGCTTGTCCCGATTCCTCCAGCAGCTCGGCCCGTTCGAGCAGCTCCTGGACCTCCTGGGCTCGCTCACTTTCATCTTCAGTGAGCGAATGTGGACTAGCGGCCGGAGTTGCCAGTGCCGGGTCCGGACCGTCGAGGGGCAACCACAAGAACACCCCTACCAAGGCCGACAATCCGAGTGCCAGCGGGAAGCTTCTGGGAACGAGGGTCGGCACCAAGCGCTCCGGAGCCAGAGCCGCCGCGGTACCTGCGGCCCGGCGTACCAGCAGCTGAACCCAGGGGGAGGGCTCGCCACCACGTAGGAACCAATAGGCAGTCTTCAACTCATCCTTCAAGTCACCCCGCTTATCGGCGATCCCCGCCGCCCTCGCAAGTGCACGGTGACGGTGCAGATCCCAGACCAGGAAGAAGCACAACCCAGCAAGCCAGATCCCGCCAATGGCCCAGAGACTCGGTCGGCCCACCGATAGAAGCCACCGCAAGAGTCGCAGACCCAGAAGCGCCAGCAGAAGCACGCAGACGCCGCGTGTGAGGTCTTCCAAACCGCGGTTCAGGCGCATTCGACGATCCACACCCCGGAGCGTGCTGAGAATGGCCTTCCGATCCGACGTGGCGTAGCTCGACTCTGGCATCCCTGCGGACTCGTCGCTCAGGCTACAGGGGTATCCCCTGCTGGAATCCTTCGGTTTCACCCACCCATGGGGAAGCTTCGCGGGGTAAGTCCAGGTTCACACTCCGGAAGCACTCTCGTCAAGGCATTGAAGGGCCACCATCGACAAGCCAGAGACGGAAATCTTCTCTCGAGGTAGGACCATCCTCGACGACCGATACAACGAGTCGCACCCTGCCATCCGTCATGAGCTCGAGGCGCATGAAGCCTTTGGCCCTTTTCCAGTAGAGTGAGGTGAAGGAAGGGTCGGATACAGCCTGCACCGCTTTTGCCTCGCTGGCGGCGCCACTAATCAGCACAAAGCGGGGGCCCTTGCCTTCGATGACCTGGAGACTGTGATCATGGCCGCCGCCAAACGCCAGCGGCGGGTATGCATCGAATGCCGTCTGTAGCTGGGCGATCATCTCCGCGTACCGGGGCGATGACAGGTCCTGGCCGTAGAGACCCAGCCAGCGATATGGCCGCTCGAACATCCGCCAAGGAGGCCAGACCCACTCCAGAAAGGGCCAGGTCCCACCGTGGGTTCCACCCGTTACCGGCGGATGATGGGCGACCACCACGACGTGGCGATCCCCGGCGTTCTCTAGTGCCTCCTCCAATGACTCCACGATCCCCTCCTCGCTGGTCGTCGCGCAGGTGGAATCTTCACCGAGTGGCTTGGGCCCCTCTTGTAACCACCACTGGGTATCCAGGGCGACCATCCTGAGCGTGTCATCGATGTCCACCACCTCTGGCCCCGGGCAACCGTCGCGTGGCAGTAGCTCGACATCGACGTCCAGTTGCGTCGCCATCGCGGACAAGTAACGCCCTTGACGTCGAATCGCTTCCCAGCCATCACGGCGGCCACGGGCCCAATCGTGGTTCCCTGGCACGAAGATCCCTCGCGCTCCGGTCTGTCGCGGAACATCGACGAGCGCATTCAACCGTACGACCGCCTGCCGGTACTCATCAGGGTGCTTTTCCCCGTCGGGGAGGCCGTTCTCGTAGATGTTGTCGCCGAGGTAGACGACCACCACCTTGCCAGCCGAGTTTTCCGCCACGGCCCTCTTGACCTCGGCCGACAGCGCCGTCAAGACATCGGTCACCGCATATCCTGCATCTCCCGCGAGAAAGAGCACGGAGGAGGTTGTTGGGACAGTAGAAGCACGACCCGCTCGGTCGAATTGCGTCCCACTGGTACCCCGGGCGGGAAGAGCTACCGCAAGCCTGGCGAGCGGGACGGCGACGGAGATTACCAGCAAACAAGCGAGTGCCGACCACCTTCCTGCAACGTCTCCGATGCCACGCATCCCACTCATAGATTGCAGGCGTACAGCTCACTGTACTTTCGGCGGATATGGCGGAGCCAACTGTCGGCCGCAAGCCCCTGCCCCACGATCCGGTCAAGCAGCTCCGCGGCGGCATACTTCTGCCCATGCTGGTGGACCTTTTCGCGTAACCAGTGGAGCAGCTCCCGGAAATGACCCGAAGCGATCTGCTGGTCCAGCCCCGAGAGTTCCTGCTGGGCCCTGTCGAACAGCTGAGAGGAGATCAGGTTGCCGAGGGTGTAGGTCGGGAAGTAGCCGAAAGCACCCATCGACCAGTGAATGTCCTGCAGCACACCCTCGGCATCATTGCCCGGTACGAGCCCGAGGTAGTGTTCAATCTTCGCATTCCACGCCTCGGGCAGGTCGGCCACGGTAAGTGCACCCTCGAGCAAGGCATTCTCCAGCTCGAACCGCAATATGATATGCAGGTTGTAGGTCACCTCGTCCGCCTCGACGCGAATCAAAGAGGGCCGCACCTGGTTGATTGCTCGGTAGAAACAGTCTTCGTCGACGTCACCGAGCTGCCCCGGAAAGCGAGCCTTTAGGTGCGGGTAGTAGTGTGACCAGAAACCCCGGCTACGGCCCACCAGGTTTTCCCACAGCCGGGACTGGGATTCGTGCACACTCAGGGAGGCTCCACCTGCGAGCGGCGTTCTGTCGAGCCTGGCAGCAACCCCTTGCTCGTAAAGTCCGTGACCGCATTCGTGCAGCGAGCCAAATAACGCCGACGGCAGGAAGTCCCTTTGAATCCGGGTGGTGAGCCGGACATCGTTGATCGAAAAGCTGGTAGTAAAAGGGTGGGCCGAGCGGTCCTGGCGCCCACGCTCGAAATCGAACCCGAAGTCACGCATCACCTCCACACCAAAGTCCCACTGTTCCTGTTCCCCGTAGTCGGCGTATAAGAACGGAAACTCCTGCTGCCCGGAGCCGGCAGCGGCCTCCGCAATAGCCTGGACCAAGGGCACCAGCTCGGCCTCGAGGCCCGAGAAAGCGCGCTCGACTTCTGCTGCCGTCATCTCCGGCTCGTACTGATCGAGAAGTGGATCATAGAGGCGATCCTCGTACCCCAGGGCTTCGGCTTTCTCGACATTGAGCGCCACGAGCTTCTCGAGATGAGGGCGGAAGTATTTGAATTCCGATCTGCTGCGGGCCTCCTGCCAGGCGTGTTGCGCTAGAGCGCTCTCCCGGGCGATCGCGGCCACCAGCTCGGTCGGAATCCTGGTGGCCTTGTCGAACTCCCGCCTGGTTACACGAATCAGGCTTGCATCGTCGCTGTCGTAGTGGAGCCCAGTCACCTCGTCCGCCAGCCCGGCTAGCAGATCGGCAATCCCATCCGAGGTGAACAGCTCGTGGGCCAGCCGGCCGACGGTAGCGAGCTGGGCGGCCCGTGCCTCGATCGAGCCAGGAGGCATGTAGGTTTCTTGATCCCAGCTCATCAATGCCGAGGCAGCCCTCAGGTCGACGATGCCGGCGAGCCGGGACTTCAGCTCATCCAGTTGATCCTTCATGTGGCGCCCTCACAGACCAGGTGACAGGACAGGCGACACTCGCGCGCCGGACTTGACTCGAGGCTCTACGGGGAGCGACGGCCAGCACTGCTAGCGGATATATCCCAATGCCCGCAATTCTTGCTTGGTTTGCTCGTCGAGCTCGAGGACATTTGTTCCACTGACCTCGAACCTGCTCGCCAGTCCCTGGCTCGCTCCGATCATGGCCGCGTAGTAGTTCCTGAGGTCGCTGACGATCTGCGGGTGTTCAGAGGCGACGTTGTCCGTTTCCTTGGGATCAGATCGTAGATCAAAAAGCGCGTCCTCTTTCGGGTCTCTGGAGTCGAAAACGAGCTTCCAATCACCGCTCTGGATCGCAATTCCCTTACCGGCTTCCGCGATGCGGCGACGATTCGTATCCGCTTCTCTCTTGCCGGCAATGTCCGGCACCAGATCCTGCCCCTGGAACGAGTAGGGAGGTTGCAAGCCGAGGATCGAGAAAAGCGTGGGCATGATGTCGATGGCCTCGACGGGAGCATTGATTGTCGCCGCGTTCACGCCAGGAATCCTCATCATCAACGGGATCTTCAGCTGTTCCTCGTAGAGCCTGTTGTGGCCGATGTAATCGTGTTCTCCGAGGCTTTCCCCGTGATCGGAGAGAACGATGATGATCATCTCGTCATAGACACCGATTTCCTTGAGACCATCGAACAGTTTGCCTACGAAATCGTCGACGTACGCGACACCTGCAGCATACAGATCGCCAACGTAGCGATAGTCCTCCTCGCTCATCTCGCGTTTGTTGTAGTAGCGGGCTCCACACTTCCCCCTGGGCTTGATCTCGCCTTCGTACCAACCCGCATACTTCTTCACGAACCTCGCGGGCGGAGTGTAAGGGCAATGAACCTCGTACGTATGGAGGAAGAGGAAGAAATCGTCGTCGCGATTCTCCCGAACCCATTCCAGAGCATTACCCCGCAGGACTTCAAGAGGGTCTTCCCCGCGATCGAGGACCTTTTTCTTGGCCAATGTCTCGTACGACTGGAAACCACGATCGAAGCCGAACTTCGCGCGTAATTGCCCACCGCCGACGAATGCCGCAGTGCGGAATCCCGCCGACCGAAGCGCCTCGACGGGGTTGACCAGCGTCTCCTCGGGAACATGCTTCAGCGTCGTCTTATGGACGCTGGGATAGAGGGAATAAAAGATCGACTTGTGCGAGACCAGCGTAGAGGTAGCCTGCGATACGACATTCGTGAACAGCAGGCCATCTGCGGCGAATCTTGCCAGATTGGGGCTGGTGCCGAGTCCGGGGTTGTAGGGCGTCAAGTAATCCGGGCGCAGGTCATCGACCGAAAGCAACAGCACTTTCTTGATGTCGCGCTGGGTAAGAGTGATCCGACTGTCCAGCGGACCCGTGGTCTGGTAGACGAGGAAGATTCCGACGATCGAGATAGCCACGAGTACGATGACGAGAACCTTCATTTGCCCCTCTCCGCACCTGCCCACGACCGCCGAATCAATGCAGAGCCCAACAGTAACACGGCTCTCTCATTCACGGAGAAGCGCCCGCGTCAGGCAGGTTGGTCCCCCTTGCCCTTTCAAAGAACTTGGACTTCGTCAGCAGCCGCGGTCGTCTGCGGTTACAATCCTTTCTCGCTGCCCCGAGCGCATCGAGGTCCCTTGTCATGACATCCGCCACACCCGACGCGTATCCGTCCGTGCTGCGCATGTCGGCGCCGCTGGTGGTGTCGTTTCTCATGCGGGCGGCCTTCACCTTCGTCGACACCATCTACGCGGCCACCATAGGGGACGCGGCAGTAGCGGCTATCGGCCTCACGATTCCCTTCGAGTTCCTGATGATCGCTATCTGGGTCGGCCTGTCCACAGGCCTGACATCGGCACTCTCCCGCAGCATGGGAGCCCACCAAGGTCGCAAGACAGAGCAGTACCTACGGGCTTCGTGGAGGCTGGCGCTGCTCGTTTCACCTCTCTTTGTGCTGCTCGGAGCAACCATTTGGCTGGTGGCACCTCGGCTGGGGCTGGAGGAAGGTGTCTACCAGGGCTTCAGGATCTACGGAGCCGTCCTCATCGGCGGCTCTGCCTTCACCGCCTTCTGGTCGGTGATGCCCGACTCCGTGGTGAAGGCGCACCAGGACACGCGCTCCACCATGTGGGCGGGGATCTGGTCGAATATCACCAACCTCGTGCTCAACACACTTTTCCTGTTTGTCTTCCACTGGGGCATCTTCGGCATCGCCTTCTCCACCGTCATAGGCCGACTCGCCGGCTTGACCTATGCCCTCGGTCGGGCACGGTTCCATGAGCGCCGGAGGCTGCAGGCGGGACGCGACACCAGCCTGGAGCTGGATCCGGCCCCCTACCGAGCCATCCTTTCCCTCGCGATTCCCTCCTCGCTGACGTTCGCCCTGATGGCCGGCGAGACTGCCGTGATCAACGCCTTGATCGCTGGCCTCGAGAACGCCACGGCAGCGATCGCTGCATACTCGATCTACTACCGGGTCACGTTGTTCGCCGCCAACCCGATCATCGCCATCAGCGTCGCCATGCTGCCCTTCGCGGCCAAGCGGATCGGCGAGTCCGACGCCGTCGGCCTGCGCCGCGGTCTTTCCCAGGCGGGGTTGACGACCCTCGTCTACTCCCTGGGAATCGTTGGTCCACTGATGCTGTTCGGGGCCCCGACGCTGGCGGGCTGGCTGGCCGAGTCGCCGCTGACCGCCCGCTATGCCACCTTTGGCCTGCGCGTGGTGCCATTGGCCTCTCTGGCGACGGCACCCTTCTTACTGTGCCGGCCGGTGTTCGAGGGAATGGGCCGCGGGAGGCCGGGGTTGGCGATGGCCGCCTTTCGCTACATCCTGCTGACAGCACCCGCAGCCTGGCTCGGTATGCAGGTTGCCAGCGTTCTCCAGCAGCCGGCGCTGTACGGGCTCATCATCGGGCTCCTCGCAGTGGCAACCGCCTCCTCAACGATCTTTTCCCTGTGGCTGCGGGCGGCACTGCCGGCAGTGCCCACGAAGATCTCGACGGAAGTTTCTTCTTCCTTCGACCCCTCTGCTTTCTAGGAGGGCGATGTGAAATGCGGGCTACTCGCCATCTGCTCCGGCGGCGGAAATGTCACGACACCTCGACTGAGATCCGCCCCCGGGAGGTGTTTGCGTCATACCCTGCTGCGGTGGCAGTATCTCGCAGCCGATTAGCGAAAAGGGGTTCAATACCCCGTAATTCAAGAAAAATGCTACCCTATCTTGTGGTGGGGATAGGCTAGTTGGAATGATCTTTGCACAGAATACCTAGTTAAGGCTGATCACTGTTAGTCAAGGCCATGCTGAACACTTCTACATACACATCCCGTGAGCGTGGGTTCTCGTTGGTCGAGCTGATCGTCGTCGTGGCGATTATCGGCATCCTCGCCTCCATCGTCATACCGGCGCTGATTAGCGCTGTCGATCGCAGCCGGCAACGGCGCAGCATGGCTGACATGAACATTCTAGCCAAAGCCAACGCCACCTACTCCATCGACTACACCAAGTTCGTCAACGCCTTGACCGATCTCCAGCCGGCCTATATCCAGGTGGCACCGGTGAACGACGGCTGGGGGAACCCCTTTCAGTACACGGTTGGAGCCGGAAACCTGACCTACACGCTGACTTCCCTCGGCTCCGACGGAGCCGCCGGCCCACCGGCACCAACTCCCTGGATCAACAACCCTTTTGAGCCGGACATCATCATGAACACAGGACAATTCACCCAAATGCCCGTGGCGCAATAGGATCGATGCCGAAGCCGAACGCAGAGGAGGACAGCGGTACTCACCGGTGCACGGCGGACTGTGGGTAGGCCCACTCGAGAACGAGCCGCACGCACGGACACCACCAGATCCGTGGCGGTGTGGTATGTCCGGCCACGGGCTGAATGACAAAATCTGGCACATAAAGTGACGCTTTTTGTCAGATCTAGCCCGCATTTCTCAACGGGTTGCGTCGCGAGGGCGTGGGAAAGGGCGCGGGCGCAAGGCGCGCGCCGGGAGGGCTCCGGAGACGTATTTGACAATACGTCGAGGAGTCCGAGCAAGCGCAACGCAGCGAGCGCGCCCTTTCCCACGCCCGCAGCAGCAAGCCGTTGAGATATGCGGGCTAGGCCGTTTCCGCGGCAGAGATAGCCTCGAGCATCTCCTCGTTGGAGTCGTACTTGAACTCCTCCAGGCCGCGGCTCTCGGCGATCTGGGCTTCTACGGCCAGCAGGCGCGGTAGCTCATCCGTGACGACGACGTGCTTGTCGAGTGCCTGCAGGCGTTGCTCGAGCTCCCGCGTGTCGAGGGAAGCCGCCGGCCCCCGCTCGGCCAGATACTGCAGCGTCGCGTTGGCGCCGTTGGTGCCATCCTTGCGCGCTGCCCCCACCAGCCCGGTGCTGGCCTCCCTCGCCCAGCCGGCCAGGAAGATCTTCCCCAGATCGGCTTTGCCCTCGGGGTCGAAGGCCTCGTAGGAGGTATCCTCCACCGGGTAGCGCGGCTCCGGGTTCTTGGCGAACTCGTTCCACTGCAGCGGCAGGCCGAAGTTGGCGTCGACCTTGTCGCCGATGCAGAAAACCACGGTGTCGGCCTCGATAACGCGGGTGGTGCCCAGGCCCTTGGCCTTCAGCCGGCCGTCGACCTCGACCAGCTTGGTGTCTTCCACTTCGAGGCCCACTGTATTGCCCTCAGTATTGCCGACGATGCGCTTGGGCGAGGAGAAAAAGTTGAAGTGGAAGCGGGTACCGGAGTTGGGCTCCTGTCCTTTTTCCACCCCCGAGAGAATGTACTCCTTGGCCGCTTCGATCTCCTGCCCGACAGCCTCCATGGTCGGCACGCAGCGGGCGAACTCTGCCTCGAAGGCTTCGAGATCCAGGTTCTTGGCGAAGATCTTCCATTCCTTGCTCGTGAACTTGACCTCCGCCGGACCCCGCCGGGCGACGGCGGTGACCTCGTCGACCTTGAGGTCGCGCACCGTCCAGTGGCCAATGTCACACATCACGTTGCCGACGCCGATCAAGGCCACCCGGCAGCCGATCGGATACTGCCGCTCGCTGAACGGGGGCAGATGGTTGTAGTGATAGACGAGATCCTTGGCGTGATAGACACCCTCGAGCTCCTCGCCGGGTAGCCCCAGCCACTTGGTCCCCTGCGCCCCGACGGTGACCAGCACGGCCTGGAAGCCGAGATCCACGAGGTCGTCGAGGGACAGGTCGCCCTCGACGCCGATGTTGACGTTGCCGTAGTAGTCGACCCTCGGGCTGGAGAGGATCGACTTGAACTGCTTGCGCAGCCCCCCCTTCATCTTCAGCTTGTTGGGGTAGATGCCGTACTCCGCCAGCCCGCCGGGCTTGACGTCGCGATTGAAGAGGGCCACGTGGGCGCCGCCCTCGGCCAGCTGCCTGGACGCATAGAGGCCGGCCGGGCCAGCGCCGACCACGGCCACGAGATACTTGGCTTCAGTTTCGGGGGACAAAGCTCTTCCTCCAGCGCGAACATGGGATACTCGGCGATTTGCCAAAAGATGCTAGACGTACCCGATTATATTCCGCCCTCGTGCCAGAGGGAAACTCCGGCTCACTCGTGACGGCAATCTTGACAGCGACGCTGACTTTGGCGTTAGGCTCTGCCAGCGAGCTGGTGAGATCCCGGCTCTGGTTGTGATGAGTCTGTTGATGGCCATTCGGAAGGCGGCCAAGTAATAGCTTTGCAATCAGAGCCGGCGGCGTCCGATCGGAGGGAGACGGATGAATAGCGCACGCTACTACGTAGCTCTGGTGTTACTAATCACGTTGCCGCCTGCCGTCGCCTTCTGGTTCGTGATCCATCCCTTCGTCGGCTTCTGGCGCCGGCTCGGAGCCGCCCCGACCTATCTGATCGTCTCCCTGGCGATGGGGCTGGTCGGGTACGGAATGTTTCGGGTGCGGGAACCTCTGCTGTCGGTCGAGTTCGGCACCAGCTACGTTCTGGTGGCTCTGGCCATTCTCAGCTATGTTGCAGCTGTCTTTATCGAGATACGCGCCAGGAAGCATCTCTCCTTTCGCATGTTGGTGGGGGTTCCCGAGCTCACATCGGAGACTACCGAGAATAAGCTGCTGAAGGAGGGAATCTACGGCAAGCTGAGGCACCCGAGGTACGTCGGCGTCATGATCGGCGTGCTGGCCTACGCACTGTTCGCAAACTATCTCGCCATCTATTCCATGTCGCTACTCTTGCCGCCCGCACTGTACTTGCTTGTGCTGCTCGAAGAGAGGGAGCTGCGGGCCCGCTTCGGCGAAGAATACGAACGCTACAGCCGGGAAGTCCCTCGATTCCTACCGAGGCTCGGGTAGCCCCTACACGCAGGACCGGCCGGGACCGCCGCAGACACCTGTACCTTCTGTGACCGCAGCCTCTGCACGCCCGCAGTAGAAGTGTGGGTCAAGTCGAGACGCAGCGCGGTATTGCAAGGGAGCAGCTCAAATTCAAGCGCCTTCTCTCCCGAATGACAAACTCGTGACGATCCCCAATTCACTTTCCATTTCGCGGCTACGCGATGCTTGGCGTCAAGGGCCGAGGGACGCAGGTTGCACGGTGGCGTCTTGTGGCTTACTCGTGTAATCGTTGGCACCACGACATCCTCCAGGTCTTTGACCGCGAGTTCGTTGCTTAATTACCCTGATTGAAGTGTCCGATAACTCGCCGTGCCTACTATCGGTGCCGCAACCAGGAAGTTCACTAGTGAGTAAACTCGGGATTGTTCCAACTGCATCAGCGTGCGTCATCACCCTCCTCACATGCACTAGCCTTGTATCTTCCTTCCCTCGCTCAACAGCGTTACGAGCAGAACTTTCCACATCAGGGCAAGTTCAGAGGCGGGGAAGCGACCCACAGATGGATGGTGATGTACTGGTTCCCGGTGGTGAGGCCTTCATCCGCTCGGTGCTGGGGATGGGTGCCCCGGTA